>DASUSP010000279.1:0-3088 GCA_036375035.1 Candidatus Limnocylindria bacterium | reverse complement strand
CCAGATCGAGGTCTTCGTCAAGGGTCCCGGGGCCGGGCGCGAGCAGGCGATCCGCTCGCTGCAGGCCGCCGGCCTGGAGGTGAGCGCCATCACCGACGTGACCCCCATCCCGCACAACGGCTGCCGCCCGCCGAAGCGGCGCCGGGTCTAGGGGGAACGACATGGCACGCTACACCGATCCCGTCTGCCGCATCTGCCGCCGCGAGGGGCTGAAGCTCTTCCTCAAGGGCTCGCGCTGCTTCACGAAGAAGTGCGCCTTCGAGCGCCGCGCCACGCCGCCCGGCATGAACACCCAGCGCCGCCGAAAGGTGAGCGAGTTCGGGCTGCAGCTCCGCGAGAAGCAGAAGGTCCGCAAGAGCTACTCCGTGATGGAGCGGCAGTTCCGCAACTACTTCGCGAAGGCCTCGAAGTACAAGGGCAAGACCGGCGAGAACCTGCTGCGCATGCTGGAGATGCGCCTGGACAACGTCGTGTACCGCATGGGCTTCGCCCGCTCTCGCGCCGAGGCGCGGCAGCTGGTCGGTCACGGCCACTTCACGGTAAACGGCCGCCCCACCAACATCCCCAGCTTCGGAACCAAGGTCGGTGACCGGATCGAGGTCCGGGAGAGCCGCCGCGGCCGCGAGCACTTCAAGACGGTGGGCGAGACCATCAAGGCGGCGCAGATCCCCTCGTGGCTGAGCACCGACCCGGCCAAGCTGTCGGGGACCGTGCTCGCCGAGCCGGCCCGCGACCAGATGCCGCTGGAGTTCAACGAGCAGCTCGTCGTCGAGTACTACTCGCGATAGCAGCAGGAGTCAATCACCTTCATGATCGAACTTGAGACCACCATCCCGGCGCCACGCATCGAGGAGATCGAGTCGGAGGAGAACCGCTCGACCTTCGAGGTGAACCCGCTGGCGGACGGGTACGGCGTGACCCTGGGCAACGCGCTTCGCCGCGTGCTGCTCAACTCGCTGGAGGGGGCTGCGGTCACCTCGATCCAGATCGCCAACGTCTTCCACGAGTTCAGCACGCTGCCGAACGTCAAGGAGGACGTCACCCAGATCGTCCTGAACATCAAGAAGCTGCGCCTGCGCTCCTTCGCGCGTCACGCGGTCACCCTCAAGCTGGTGAAGCACGGCGCCGGCCCCGTCACCGCCGGGGACATCGCCGAGTCGGCCGACGTCGAGATCGTCAACCCCGAGCTGGTGCTGCTGACCCTGGACAGCGACGCCGGGTCGATCGAGATGGACCTGACCGTGGAGACCGGCGTCGGCTACCGCCCCGCCGAGCACACCGAGGACATGCCGATCGGCATCATCCCGGTCGACGCCATCTTCTCCCCGGTGCGCCGCGTGAACTTCGTGGTGAGCGACACGCGCGTCGGCCAGATGACCAACTTCGACCGCCTGACGATCGAGATCGAGACCGACGGCACCACCACCCCGAAGGCGGCGCTGTCGCAGGCCGCCGAGATCCTGGTGGCCGAGTTCAGCCGCTTCGCCGAGATCGGGCGACGCCCCGCGGAGGGGGAGGAGGAGGTCGCCGCCCCAGTGGCCGCCAACCTGCTCGACGCCCCGATCGAGGAGTTGGACCTGCCGATGCGGGCATACAACAGCCTCAAGCGCAACAACATCACCAAGGTCGGCCAGGTGCTGGCGCTGTCGGACGACGAGTTCCTGCGCATGCGCAACTTCGGCAAGAAGAGCCTCGACGAGCTGAAGGAGCGTCTGGCGCTGCGCGGTTTCATCAGCCCCGAGGGCTCCGACCCGGCAGCCGACGAGTCCGACCTGCCGGGCTCCGCGGAGCTGGACGAGGCGGCCGCCGCCGAGCTGGATCGGGAGGGCTAGATGCCGCACCGCGTCGCCGGCCGCAAGCTCGGCCGCAACGCCAGCCACCGGCTGAGCATGCTCGCCAACCTGGCCGTGGCGGTCGTGCGCTACGAGCGTGTCAAGACCACCGAGGCCAAGGCCAAGGAGGTGCGTGGCATCGTGGACGGCATGATCACCACCGCCAAGAAGGGTGACCTGGCGGCCCGTCGAGCGCTGGCTGCGCAGATGCCGCACGAGCCGCTGATCGTCGACAAGCTGATGGGTGAGCTGGCCGAGAAGTACGCCGACCGGGCATCCGGCTACACCCGCATCATCAAGATCGGGGAGCGGCTGGGCGATGCCGCGCCCATCGTCCAGATCGAGCTGGTCTAGGCGCGACAGCGCCGGATCGGGCATTACAACCGCAGACGGACCGATGCCTCCCCGGGCGCGCCGATGCGCACGGGTGGTGATCGCGTACGACGGGACCGACTTCGCCGGCTCCCAGTACCAGCCGAACGCTCGGACGGTGCAGGGGGAGCTGGAGGAGGCGCTTAACAGACTGACCGGCGAGCGGGTGCGAGTCCGCCTCGCCGGGAGAACCGATGCCGGGGTGCACGCCACCGGCCAGGTCGCGGCATTCTGTCTCCCGCGCCGCAGGCGCGGCGAGGGGTACGGATGGCCTGAGCTGCAGCGACGGCTCAACGCCGTCCTGCCGCCGGACCTGGCGGTGCGCTCCCTGCGGCCCGCGCCGACCGGGTTCGACCCGCGGCGCGACGCCGTGTGGCGGGTCTACCGCTACCGGATCCGGATGGCGGGAAGCCGCCAGCCGGGGGATCGGCATCGGACGCTCGAGATAGGGGACCGGCTCGACGTCGCGGCCATGCAGGTCGCGGCGGAGACGCTGCCCGGTGAGCGCGATTTCGCGGCGCTGGGCAGCGACACGTGGGGCCGGACCGTGCGGCACGTGTCGCAGGTGCGGGTGGTCGCCCGCGGCGCCTCGGTGGAGGTGGTCGTGACGGCCAACGCCTTCCTGCGGCGGATGGTGCGCAGCATCGTGGCTCTCCTCCTGGAGGTCGGCCGCGGGAAGCTGTCGCCGGACGACGTGCCGCGGCTTCTGGATGGCACTGGCCGCGCCCTCGACGGGCGGGCGGCGCCGGCCAGGGGCCTGACCCTCGAGCGGGTCGTCTACGAACCAAGGGCAGAGACGAGAGAGCAGGAAACGTGAAGACCTACGCAGTCAAGGCGAGCGAGATCGAGCGGCACTGGTGGGTGGTCGACGCTGCCGACCAGAC
>DASUSP010000278.1:0-13239 GCA_036375035.1 Candidatus Limnocylindria bacterium | reverse complement strand
CACCAGCTGGCAGATCAGCTTCGAAGACCGATGACGCCTCCGACGCCGGGCAAGCGCGCCGACACCGCCACCCGAGACCACCTCGCCAACGAGCGGACCTACCTGGCGTGGGTGCGCACCGCGGTGACGTTCGTGGGCCTGGGGTTCGCGGTCGATCGCCTCCTGATCGACGATCCGGTTGGGCCAGTGATGGGCATCGCCATGATGGTCGTCGGCGGCGGGATGATGCTGCCCGCCCTGCTCAGCTACCGTCGCACCGAGCGCGCCATCGCCACAGGAACCGATGTCGAGCCCATGAGCTGGGGCACGATGCTGGCCGTGCTGGTCATGGGCGGGGCTGCTGTGCTGGTGCTCTTCAGCCTGCTGCGCGGCGCGTGAGCGTCCTGGAGCTCCCCGGTCGCATCGCGGCGCTTCCCGCCGACGCGCGCGCCCGCGTGGATCGCCTCTTCCGGGTGGAGGTGGCGGAGGGGACCGCCGCGCCGCCCCCGGAGATGCACAACTGGCTTCGGCAGCAGTTCGGCTCGGTCGAGGCGGTCGAACGCCAGTCGGTGGTGCGGATCACCAACCGCTGGACCCTCGACGGCTCACTCTTCTCGCCGCTGCGCGGCCGTCGCCCGGTGCAGAACGGCAGGAGCCGGACCTGGGAGGAGCAGGTTGCCGGGACGCGCGGCGATCCCTTCTGCGACCCGGAGCATCGCACCCCAGCCGATGCCTGGGGCCGGGTGCGGGGCAGGCACATGATCAGCGGCGCGAACGCCGCCATGTACGACGCCCATCACGGCGTGCTTGTCTTCAACGAGCACGACCCGCTGGCCTTCGGCCGCGAGCAGGTGGTGGAGATGCTCCACGTCGGGCGGGAGTGGGCCGAGCGCAGCAGGGCGAAGGATCCGGAGGCGGCCAACTACCTGCTGATCTGGAACTGCGGCCCGCGGGCGGGCGGGTCAGTGGTGCACGGGCACGCACAGGTCCTGCTGGGCCGCGGCGCGCACTATCCACAGGTCGAGCGACTCCGTCGCGACGCTGCCTCGTACGCCGCGGCCACCGGCGGGGACTATCTGACGGACCTGGTCGCCTGCCACCGGGAGCTCGGGCTGGTCGTGTCCGAGGCCTATGGGGTGACGACCTACGCCTCGCTGACGCCCGTCAAGGAGCGGGAGCTGGTGGTGACCGGCCCGCCGGGCATGGACGAGCGCGAGGATGCCTTCGCCGGCGCCGTCGCCGGCCTCGTCCTGGCCGCCCGGGATGTGCTGGGCATGCGGGCATTCAACCTGGCGCTGCATCGGCCACCGCTGGGGAGGAAGAGCGCCGACGGATGGGAGCGCATCGGCCCGATCGTGCACCTCGTCGACCGCGGCGACCCTGGGAGCACCGCCTCGGACATCGGCGCAATGGAGCTCTACGGCGCCTCGGTCGTGGGCGGCGACCCCTTCGACATCTCGAAGCGCCTCCGCGACGCGGGCACCGCCGGCGGCCCGAGCGCCGCGGGGTAGCCGCCGGGCGCTACGATGCGCCCCGTGTTCGAGCTGCGGCGTGACCCCGTCACCGGCTGGTGGTCGGCCGTCGTCACCGACCGCACCTTCGAGCACGCCTCGTTCGCGGTCGAGGCGGCGCCGGTGCAGGGCACGCACTGCCGCCACTGCGACGAGGACCCCGCCCCGGAGGCGGATTCGGCGGAGAGCACCATCGTCCGCCGAGTCCCGTTGCGCGCGGACGCGTTCCATCGCATCGACTCGTCGAAGGAGTCTGCAGCGCAGCTCTCGATGTCGGAGGTGGCCTCGTCCAGCGGCTCGTGGGAGATCCTGGTCGGGCCGCGCGGCCATCACGAGCGGCTGGCCGACGCCGCTCCACGGCTGGCGCTGAGCCTGCTGCGCGCCATGCGGGAGGCGATGGTCGAGCTGGGCGCCGGGGCGAAGCCGCCGGACGAGCGTCTCTCGGTACAGGTGGTGCAGAGCTACGGGCGCCAGGCCGGATCCCGCAGCCAGCACCTCAACCTGGAGCTGTACGCCATCCCGCTGGTCCCGCACTGGCTGGCCGAGGAGATCGGCGGCGGGGCGCGCTACCAGATCCGCACCAGGACCTGCGTGTGGTGCGGCCTGGCCCGCACCGAGGAGGAATCCGGCGAGCGCCTGGTGCTTGCCGAGGAGCGGTTCGTGGTCTTCTGCCCGGCCGCCAGTCGCTCCCCCTTCGAGCTGATGGTGGTGCCACGCAGCCACGCGGCCGACTTCACGCAGCTGGACGACGACGACCTGGCCGCGACCGCCGCCACGCTCCAGCGGGCGCTGCACGCCCTCGAGGCGCTGGGCGACCCGCCGTACAACCTGTTCCTGCACACCTCGCCGTCTGGCGAGCGGCTGGACCAGACCTTCCACTGGCACTGGGAGATCCATCCCCGGCTGCGCGTCATCGCCGGGCTTGAGCGCGCCACGGCCCTGGCGGTCAACCCGGCGGCGCCGGAGTACGCGGCCGATATCCTGCGCCAGCACCTGCATCGGTCCGCGTAACAGCCGATGGGACACGTGCGTCAGGAGGGGCGGATGGGGGCGAGGCTTCCCAGGAGGAAGGCGTGCAGTCGCTCGAGATCGGTCGAATCCTGGACCCGGCGGTGCCACGCATGAGCGGCGCCATGGGCCGCGCGGCCTTCGATCGCATCTTCGAGGAATTCTCGCCGGCCATCTTCAACTACGTGCTGCGCATCGTCGGCGACAGCGACCGCGCGGCGGACATCACGCAGGACACCTTCATCAAGGCCTATCGCAAGCTCGACACCCTGACCGATGAGAAGTCGACCCGCTCCTGGCTCTACCGCATCGCCACCAACACCGCCATCGACGAGATTCGCCGGCGGCGGTGGGTCAGTCCCCTGCAGGGTGGCGAGGACGACCGCGACGAGCGACCGGACACCGGCCCGGGGCCGGAGGCGATGGTCATGAACGCGACCCTGGACGACCGGATCCAGCGGGCATTGATGCAGCTGCGTCCCAACCATCGGCAGTGCCTGATCCTGTCGGACCTGGAGGACATGAGCGCGCAGCAGATCGGCGAGGTGATGGAGCTCTCCTACGGGGCAGTCCGCACCCTCCTCTGCCGGGCGCGCGGAGAGATGCGGCGACTGCTCGCCGCGGAGGGACTGGTGCGATGACCGGCGACCGTGGCTTCGGGCGGGGGCAGCATCCCGAGGAGCTGCTCAGCGCCTCGCTGACCGGCGACCTTGCGCCGGCCGAGCGCGCCCAGCTCGACGCCCACCTGGCCGGCTGCGCGCAGTGCCGCGACACGCTGGAGGCCTTCGCCGAGGAGCGGCGGCTCATCGCCGGGCTGCGCGAGGTGACCCCGCCGCGCGACCTGGGAGCGCGGGTGCGCGCCGGCATCGAGCGGTCCGGTCCCGGCTCCATCGCCTGGTGGCGCCGTCCCGCCACGCTGGTCGGGGCGTTCGCCTCGGTGGCCACCGTGGCCGCGGCGACCCTGGCCGTGATCGTGTTCAGCAACGCGCTTCCCGGACCGATCGGTTCGACCGACCAGCCGAGCCCCTCCTCGTCCGTGAGCGCGAGCGCGACTCCAGTGGCATCGATGACCGCCGCTCCGTCGGTTGAGCCGACCCCGGCGCCCACGGCAGCCCCACCCGTCGCGCTGGAACCGGGGCAGATCGGCTACCTGCAGCTCGACGGCGAGCCGCAGACCCCGCTCGACCTGGGCTTCGTGAACGATGCGACCGCGGAGGTGACCGACATCGGAACCGCCAGCGGGGCGCCCCGGACGGCCGCGATCTCGCCCACCAACGAGTTCGTGGCGTACACCGTCGAGCTCGGTTTGTCGGGCGCCAACCAGCTGCGCCTCACGCGGCTGTCAGACGGGATGACCGAGGTGCTGGGCTGCACGGTCAGCAGCGCCTTCACCGATCGGCTGGCCTGGTCCGACGACGGGCATTACCTGGCCTATACGCTGCGCCCGGTGGATCTCGGCGAGTCGGTGGACTGCGGCGGTGTGACCGGTGACGGCACGCAGACTGACGCCTGGGTCTACGACGCGGTGGGCAGCGGCGAGGCGACGAAGCTGACCGACGCGGGCAACGCCTTCGTCGGCGACTTCGGAACGTCAACCGATGAGGTGCAGTACCCGCTCCTCGTCAGCTACGCTGCTCCGCAGCCGTACACCGAGGTGATCGGCCTTGGCAGCGTCGGCGACCCGTCACGGATCGACGGCGTCTTCCTTCCTCTCCTGTCTCCCGATGCGTCTCGCGCCCTGTTCTGGCGCGGCGAGATGGAGCAGGTGACGGACGGCGGCTGGCACTTCCTGCGCGGGGGCATGCCCTACGTCAGCGGGGAGCCGGTGAACGGGCAGCCGTCCTGGTCCGGCGAGCCCCTGTTCGCCGACCTTGAGCCGGTCGGCGGCGCAGCGTTCGAGTCGGGGCAGTTCGCCTGGAGCCCGGACGGCACGCTGGTCGGGTTCTGGCTGGGCGAGTGGACCGGGCCGCCGCAGAGCGACGACGGCTCCTATCCCTCCTCCCGGGACGTGTACGTCGGACCGGTCGCCGGCCTGCTGTCGCAGGACAGCCGAATCGAGATCGAGCTGCAGGAGCTGCAGGGCGTCGTCGACCTGGCCATCGACGACGGGACCGGGATGGCGCTGCTGACAGTGGTGCAGCCGTCGGCCGGGGACCTGGCGGTTCCCGCGTCCACGCTCTACGCCGTCCCGCTCAACGGCGGGGAACCCACGATCCTCGGCACCGGGGCGTCCTGGACCGGGCCGGCGGTCATCGGCCTGGAGGCGGTCGAGCTGCCGCGCTGACAACCGCTCCGCGACCGCATCGGGCTAGACTCCTGCGCGTGAGCCAGCACCCGATCATGGACGCCGACGACCTGCGCCGGGCCCTGACCCGCATCGCCCACGAGATCGTGGAGCGCAATGCCGGGACGGACGGGCTGGTGCTGGTCGGGGTGCGCAGTCGCGGGGTTCCGCTGGCCGAGCGGCTGGCCGGCCTGATCGAGGAGCACGAGGGCCGCCGCCCGCCGGTCGGTTCGCTGGACATCACCTTCTACCGCGACGATCTGACGCGCCTGGCCCACGCCCCGATCGTCAAGCACAGCGACGCCATGCCGGAGATCGACGGCAGGACGGTGGTGCTCGTGGACGACGTGCTGTTCACCGGGCGCACCGTGCGCGCGGCCCTGGACGCGCTCACCGATCACGGGCGCCCGGCGGCGGTTCGCCTGGCGGTCGTCGTGGACCGCGGCCACCGCGAGCTGCCGATCCGCCCCGACCACGTCGGCAAGAACGTGCCGACCGCCGCGGACGAGCAGGTCCACGTGCTGCTGTCGGAGACCGACGAGCGGGATGCGGTCCTGCTCGAGCGCCCGGAGCCGCGGGCCGGCTAGGGCTCTCGTCCGCCCGCCGCCTCGTGGCGCGACGCGTAGGCGGCGCGGACGGCGGCCACCACGTCCTCGGCGTCCGCGTCTTTCATCAGGCTGTCAACCGCGCCGGCCTCCAGCGCCCGCCCGATGCGCTCGGGCTCCGCGAAGCTGGTGAGCGCCACCACGGCGATGTGCGGCTGCCGCTCGCGGATGGCGGCGATGGCGGCGGGGCCGTCCATCTTCGGCATGACCAGGTCCATCAGGATCACGTCCGGCTCGTAGCGGAACGCCGCCTCGACCGCCTCCTCGCCGTTCGACGCGTCGCCCACGATCTCGATCTCCGGCACCAGCTCCAGGAAGCCGCGCAGGCCGCGCCGCACCACCTCGTAATCGTCGACCAGCAGGACCTTGATCGGCTCGCCGGTGGGCGACTCCCCGGCGCCGGGGGCGCGGACGATGCCCCACACCCGCTCCGTCTCCGCCAGGCCCCGCAGCCGCTGCTCGCCGAGATCGTGGAAGCGGAGTCCGGCCGGCAGGGTCGGCTCGACCTGGTCGGCGGTGGCGTCGGAGACCAGCGTCTCGCCCCCGTGCGCCAGCGACTGGATTCGCGCGCAGCGGAAAAGGGGGCGCCCGAAGAAGCGGCCGTCGCGCTCATCCAGCGGCCCCGAGTCCAGGGCGATGCGCACCCGCAGCCGGCCGATCGGTCCCCAGTCCTCCTCCGCCAGGCGGCGGTGGATCTCGAGGGCGGCCGCCAGCGCCTGTGGCGCGTCGGCGAACACCGCGTAGGCCGCGTCGCCGATGCGCTCGAAGAGCCGGCCGTCGTGGGATTCGACCACCTCCCGCACGAGGTCGTGGTGGCGGACCAGCGCCTCGGTCCCGGCCTGCCCGTACCGGTCGGCGATGCCGGTGCTGCCCTCCACGTCGCTGAAGAGCAGGGTCAGGGTCTGGGCATCGGTCGGCCGCGGGTCGGACACGGGCGCATCATGCCACGCGTATACTCGGCGCGACCTTTAAGCGCGGTCCGGTGAGGCCGCCAAGGAGCGCACGTGGTCCAGACCGCCATCCCCATCCCCCGCTCGCCGGGGACCGACACGCCAGCATGGCGCCATCGCCACCTGCTGGACGTCGACGCACTTTCGGCCGAAGAGATCGCTGCCTGCCTGGACACGGCCGTCCGGATGCGCGAGGCGCGGACACGCGGGGACCGGCTGCGGAACCTCGAACGACAGGTCGTCGGCCTGGCCTTCGCCGAGGCGTCCACCCGGACGCGGGTCAGCTTCGAGATCGCCGCGACCTCCCTGGGCGCGCAGGTCGTGGAGCTGCCGATCCATGCCAGCAGCGTCAGCAAGGGGGAGTCGCTGGCCGACACGCTGCGGACCCTGGAGCGCACCGGGATCGGGACGATCGTGCTGCGGCACGCGGCCAGCGGGGCGCCGTACCTGGCCGCGCGCAGCTGCGGCTCGCGGATCGTGAACGCCGGCGACGGGACCCACGCCCACCCCACACAGGCGCTGCTCGACGTGCTCACGCTGCGCGACGCCCTGGGCGACCTGGCCGGGCGGACGGTGGCGATCGTGGGGGACATCGGGCATTCGAGGGTCGCGCGCTCCAACCTGCACCTGCTCACCACCCTGGGCGCCGCGGTCCGCCTGGCGGGGCCGCCCGCATGGGTCGGTGCGTTCAGGGCGTGGCCGGGGGCATCGGTCCACGCCAGCCTGGAAGAGGCGCTCGACGGCGCCGACGCGGTGATGGCTCTCCGCGTCCAGCTGGAGCGCAACGGCGGTGGCGGGGTGCCCTCGCTGCGCGAGTACACCCGGCGCTGGGGCCTGACCGAGGCGCGGATGCGACTTGCGCGTCCCGGCGCTCCGCTGCTGCACCCCGGCCCCACCAACGAGGGGGTGGAGCTGACCGCGGCGCTGTCGGCGGGGCCACGAAGCCTGATCGGCACCCAGGTGGCCAACGGCGTGGCGGTGCGGATGGCCGTCCTGTCGCTGCTGGCCTCGTGACCCGCTTGGGCTCGATTGCCGACCCGCCGGCCAGCCTGCTGCTGCGCGGCGCCCGCGTGGTCGATCCCGCCAACGGGACCGATGGCGTGGCCGACCTGGCGATCCGCGACGGCACCGTCGTGGACCCCGCCGACCTCCCGGCCGACGCGATCCGGATTGATGCCGAGGGCCTGCTCGCCATCCCGGCGCTGTGCGATCTCCACGCCCACCTCCGCGAGCCGGGCGACGAGCAGGCCGAGACGATCGCCAGCGGCGCGCGCGCCGCGGCCCACGGGGGATACGCCACGGTCTGCGCCATGCCCAACACCGATCCGCCGCTGGACGAGGCGTCGCGCGTGGCCTGGGTGCGCTCCCTGGCGGCCGACGCCGCCTGCCGGGTGCGGGTCATCGCCGCCGCCACGCGCGGGAGGGCAGGCGAGCGGCTCCCCGAGGTGATGGAGCTCGCCGAGCAGGGGGTCGCAGGGTTCAGCGACGACGGCGCCACCGTGGCCTCGGCTCGGGTGGCGCGGGCGTTGCTCGGCTACCTCGCCCCGCTGGGGCTGCCGCTGATCGAGCACGCCGAGGAACCCGGGCTGGCCGAGGGCACCGCGATGCGGGCAGGGGCCGTCGCCACGCGGCTGGGGCTGGCCGGCTGGCCCGCCAGCGCTGAGCTGGCGATCGTGGAGCGCGACATCGCGCTGGCCGCAGAGACCGGTGGCTGGCTCCACGTAACGCACCTGTCCACCGCCGCAGGTCTGCAGGCGGTGCGCCGCGCGAAGGCCGCCGGGGTCCGGGTGACCTGCGACGTGACGCCGCATCACCTGGCGCTGACCGATGCCTGGGTCGCGGGCGACCGGCGCTACGCCTGGGAGGCCCCGGACGGCGTCGGCCCGTTCGACGCGCTGGACCCGGAGCTCGCCTACGACGGCTCGTGCCGGGTCAACCCGCCGCTCGCCACCCGCGACGATGCCCTGGCCCTGCTGGCCGGCGTGGCCGACGGCAGCGTGGACGCCATCGCCTCCGACCACGCCCCGCATCCGCCGGAGCGCAAGCTGGTCGAGTTCGCGGCCGCCTCGCCGGGGATGGTCGGGCTGGAGACGGCCCTCTCGCTGGGCCTGGCGGCCGTGGCCGCAGGCTGCCTGCCGCTCGAGGCGCTGGTGGTCGCCCTGGCGGTGCGGCCGGCGGGGCTGATCGGCGAGGCCCGCTCGCTGGCCGTCGGGGCTGCGGCGGACCTGGTCCTGGTGGATCCGGGGGCCACCTGGCGGGTCACGACCGACCGGCTGGCCTCGGCATCGGCAAACACGCCGCTGCTGGGTCGGGAGCTGCCCGGCGTGGTGAGCCTGACCCTTGCCGAAGGGCGGGTCACCTACGCAGAGGGGCTTCCCGGCGTCGACTGACCGGCGCGCCCGGCGGGGCATGTGGGACCATGCCGCTCGTGGTGAGCGAGCGTGACAGGATCGCCTACGTCGACTGCGCCTCCGGCGCCAGCGCCGAGATGTTCATGGGCGCGCTGCTGGACGCAGGGCTCCTGGAGGTCGACCTGCGCGAGGTCCTGGCACCATTGCAGCGCGCCGGCGCGGCCTTCGAGGTCGAGGTGCGCCAGGTCATGAAGGGTCCCGTTGCGGCCGTCCAGGTAGGCATCGTCGGGCAGGTCCAGCGCGTTCAGGCGCGTCTGCCCGATATGCTGGCGGTGCTGCAGTCGGCACAGCTGCCCGAGCAGGTCGCCGACTCCGCTGCCGCGGTGCTGCGACGCGTCGCCCGGGAGGAGGCACGTATTGCCGGCCAGCGGCCAGACCATTACCTCTTCGACGGGACGCGCGGGATCGACAGCGTGGTGGGAGCGGCGGGCGTCATCGGCGCGCTGGCGACGCTGGACGTGGGGAGCGTCCTCTCCTCGCCCGTGAATGTCGGACAGGCCGAGCCGGTCGTGGCTGCCCTCCTGGCCCACGCGCCGACGTATGCCGACTCCCCGGGCATCTCGCTGGTGACGCCGCTGGGCGCCGCCCTTCTCGCCGAGCTGGTCAGCGAGTGGACCGCCTCACCGCCGTTCGCCGGCGGGATGGTCGGGCATGGGGCGGGCGTCCGCGACCTGCCGAAGCCGAACGTCATGCGGTGCTTCCTCGGATATGGGACCATCTCGGGCGCCACCGCCCAGACCCGTCCTGAGAGATGAATGTCAATTCGATACAACGAGGACCTCGATCCCAACGAGGGGCCGGGGTTCGGCTGCTTTATCTGGCAGGCGATCCTGTTCGCCGTGCTCCTCCTGCTGATCCCGGTGGGCCTCTTCAGCTGGGGCTGGCCAACCTGGCTGCTTGCCATCCTGCTCTTCGTCGACATGGTGCTGCTCTTCTTCGTGAGCATGACCGCCGTCTTCCTGCTGCGCGTCTTCTTCGCCGATCGGCGCCGGGGAAGGGGCCGAACCACCGGCGTGGCCAAGCCGCCGCGCGTCGTCAGCACCGACCAACCGCCCTTCGAGGACCGGACCGATGACTGAGCCGGCCCGCCGTCGCACCGGCTCGATGGTTGGCGTCGGGACGGCCATCGGCATCGGGGTGGGCGTCGCCATCGGGCTGGCGGTCGACAACCTGGGCGTGGGAGTCGCGGTGGGCCTGGTCATCGGAGTCGCGGTCGGGGTGTCGCTCGATCGCCGGGCGGAGGGCAGCTGATGCCGCTGATGGTGACCTTCTTCAACGTGCGCAAGGGCCGCGACGCGCTCTTCAAGCGCGGGATGCGCCACATCTTCCCGCGCCAGGCGCGCCGTTACGAGTCCGAGTTCGGCATCCGCTTCATCGGCTGGTTCAACGTCACCGAGGGATCCACCTGGAACAACGTGATCATCCTGGACCTGCCGAACTACGCCGTGCTGGACCGCCTGTACGCGGACCCGTCGACGCGCGGCTTCGGGCACCGGGTGGCCGAATCGGTCTTCGACAGCAAGCACACCATCTTCCTGCGCGAGCGGATGGGGCCGGATCTTGTCTTCAAGCCGTAGGGACGGAGGCCGAGTGAGCTCTTCTCCACGCATCACCGCCCTGCGCGAGCTGGCCCACGAGGCCGAGCTGGAGCGCCGCGACTTCCTGTACGAGGCGACCGAGCAGCTCCGTCGCTTCATCGACGCGAACCGGGAGCGGCTGCGCGAGATCGGTCCGCTCAAGCTGGTGGACGACGACCAGGACTACCTGCTCTTCCACCCCGTCGACGAGACGTGGACCACCCGGCTGACCTACCAGGACCCGGCCGACAACGAGTGGTACGACGAGGAGCAGGTGATCGACGCCTTCAGCGAGATCGCCGAGCTCTACAACCCGGCCGACATCTTCGCCTGGATGATGGAGGCGGCGCGCGACCCCGCCGGGCACCTGCTGCCCGCTGACGAGTTGGCCGCGCAGGAGGAGCTGGTCGAGGGCGAGGAGGAGGACTGGCAGTCGGGGCTGCCCCCGACCCAGCAGCAGACGCTGGCCGCGCAGCGGCTCTGGCAGCTGGCGGACGCGTACCGCAGCCAGATCACCGAGCAGCAGAAGCAGGTCCTGCGCGAGTTCGCGGCCAACGCGGAGGAGGTGCTTGGTCGAACCGGCGACCTGCTCCTGCTGGAGGAGGTGGACGACGTCCTCCTGCTGCGCTCGGACGGGCGCTTCGAGACCAGCCTAGACCTGACCGACCTGCCCACCGGCTCGGCCCTGGCCCTCGACCCGCATCGCGGCGGCCTGACCGTCACCGAGGCGCGGGTGATCGCCGAGTTCTACGATCCTTCGGACGTGCTCCAGTGGGTGACCGATGCCCTGGCCGAGCGCTTCCCGGCCGTCGACTTCAGCGCCGTCTACGAGTAGGTCGCTCCGGACCGATGCTTGCCGACCCGCGGGGCGCCTCGATCGAGGAGATCTTCGAGGCGGCCGGGGCGCTGCGGAGCGGGCACTTCCTGCTGAAGAGCGGCCGCCACTCGGGCCGCTACCTGGAGAAGTTCGCCGTTCTCCAGTACCCCTCGCTGGCGGTGGAGATCGGGAGGCGGCTGGCCGCGGCGCTGGCCCCGCATCGGCCCAGCCTGGTGGTGGGTCCCACAACGGGCGGCGTCCTGCTCGCCTTCGAGACGGCGCGCCAGCTGGAGCAGATGGGCCACGGCCCGGTGCGCGGCGTCTTTGCCGAGCCGATGGAGCGCGGGATCCGTGCGCTGCGCCGCGGCTGGCCGGTGGCCGCCGACGAGCGAGTGGTCCTGGTCGACGACATCCTGACCACCGGCGCGTCGCTGTTGGAGACGGTGGCCGCGGTGCGCGCCGCCGGAGTCGAGCCGCTGGCTGCGGCGGTGATCGTGGACCGTTCCACCGCGCCGGTCGAGCTGGGCTGCCCGCGGCACGCCCTGGGGCGGATCGAGATCGAATCCTGGGTGCCGGACGAGTGCCCGCTGTGCGGCGCTGGCGAGCCGCTGGTCAAGCCGGGCAGCAGCTAGGCCGACGGCTCCTGCCAGGTGATCTGCGCGATGCGGGCGGGCGGGTACTCGCCGTCTGGCGGCACCACGCCCTGCTCCGCCTCCAGAGGGATGCCGATCGGCGCCACGAAGTAACGCCCGGCCAGCCGCCTCGACTCCGGGTCGAGGGCGAACCCGGCCTTGGCGCGGTGGAACGTCACGGTCAGATCGGCCGCCACCACCGGGTCGGAACGGGAGCCATCGGTCAGGTCTATGCGGGTGGGCGTGTCCACGGCCAGCACGCTGCAGGGCCGGGAGGCGGCGCGAGCATGGGTGCGGATGGCGTTGACAAGGTCCACGGCCGTCGAGATCGGCTCGCGAAGCGGGCCGGAGGCCCCGGTGCCGAGCAGCGCGTCCACCACCAGCGTCGCCGGGGAGAGGCGCGATCGGAGCTGGAGCAGCAGCTCGGGCGACGGCGCCACGAACAGCTCCAGCGAGCCGGCGGCTGCCATTGCCTGCAGGACCGCCCAGTTGTGCGCCGCGGCGGATCCACCGGTCCCCAGGCGTTGTGCGTCGCCGGCCAGGACCGCCACGACGCGACGCCCCGCGTTGGCCAGGCGGCGGGCGACCACGAAGCCGTCGCCGCCGTTGTGGCCCGGTCCGCACAGCACGACGGTGAGCGGCGCGTCCTCCAGCGGCCCCCCGGGGCCCCGCACCTCCTCGGAGCGACCGGCCAGCTCGACCAGCGCCACCTCGGACACGGCGGCGCCGGCCGCCTCCATCAGCGCGTCCTGGGAGAGGCCCAGCTTCTGGGCCGCCTCGTCGATCTGGGCCATCTCGGTCCCGCCGATCAGGACCGGGACGCTGCGGGCCGGCCGCTCGGCCGGACCGGTCACGGGAGGGTCTTGAGGTACTCGACGATGATCGCGATCTCTTCGTCGGTGAACTCGTACGGCGGGCCGCCGAAGGCCGGCATGCCGCCGCGCATCCCCGGGTCGGAGACGGACGGATCGGTGCCGGCGATCCAGATCTCCGCCCAGGTGTCGGGGTTCTCGGCGGCGAGGTCCTGCAGGTTCTCGCTGATCGGCCCTTCCTCGATCCGGTGCAACGATGGGAAGATACCCGCGCCCGACAGGTCGGGGCCGTGGCACGCCTGGCAGCCACCCTCGTTGACGAGCGCGATGGCCCGCTGGGTGTCATCCCCGCCGCCGCCCGACGGCGACGGCTGGGCGACGATGGGCGGGTTCTCCCCGGTCAGGTTGCCGGCGAAGTAGACGCCGCCGACCAGCAGGACGAACACGGTCAGCCCCAGCGCCCAGCCGGGGATGCCGCGGGACCGGGTCTCGATGGGGGTATGGACGGTCATCGGGCCCTCAGTGTGCTGTCTGTGCGCCGACCGGCGCGCCGTCGGTCGCGTCGCCGGTCCTTGGCTCGACGGCCGGGACGTACTCGGCGCGCCGCGCGGTGGTGTACATCAGAAAGATCGAGACCAGCGCCGCCAGCCCGG
>DASUSP010000277.1:0-8875 GCA_036375035.1 Candidatus Limnocylindria bacterium | reverse complement strand
GGGGTAGTTGGCGTAGTAGTCGCGAGTCTCGGGCAGCGAGGGCGACATGCCGTAGAACGGGTGCAGGCCGATGGCGTCCACCAGCCCCACGACGTCCGACCCGACGACGCCGAAGAGGTAGTCCCGGTCCTGCCGGCGAGGGCGGGGCTGAAGCCGAGGCTGCCGCGGAGGACGGGGCTGGCACTTCCTGGGCCGTGCAACTCGCCAACAGGGCGACCGCCAGTAGCCAGTTAACGATCACGCGGTTCACGAGAGAGCCCTCCGCCGGCCTACGCCGAACGCACCGCCGATTGCCGCTGGTCACGCTCTCGCCAACCTGTGTAGAGGAGCGCCAGCGCGCCCGGGATCGGCAGCAGGACGAGACCGATCTCCCAGATGGCCGGCTGCCAGGACGGGTCGGCATTCATGTTGGCGTAGACCGACCACGCGTAGACCAGCCCCAGCCCCGCCCACACGAGCAGGAACGCGAGGCCAGCCTTCCATGGTTGGGTTCGCGCCCAGTTCATCAGCGAGAGCTGCACCACGAGCCACCGAGCCAGCATCGTCTCCTCCTTCGTGCCGGCGACGTGATTGGCATCAGTTTCCGTGCCCATCCCTGCGGAATGAATGCGGCGCTTGTGCCAGTCGCCAGAATCACGGTCAGCGAGTCGACCGTGAGCCGGGACAGCATTGGCACGTACTACGGCGAGCGCATGCCCGCCAGCACGCGCCGCTAACTCCGAAGACTCACCCCGCTGGCCGGCGTCGCAAGGTGCCGGCCGTTCATGCCTCCGCGTATCGGCAGTCGAAGATTCGGATCACCTGGAGCCACGCAGGCGCAGGCGCAAGCGTTCTCCCCATCCGTCGCCGAAGCCACGACGGCGGAGCAAGGCAACCCCGATGCCCCCGACCAGCCCGAGCCCGATGACGACGCCGAGGACGAGTGGCCAGGCGCCCGACCCTGCCACGGCGAGCGGCCCGACCACGTCGGGATCCGCCGTCACTGACGTGCAGTCGCCCGGGGTCCGTACGCAGAACGTGCCGTCGCTGACATCGGCCGCGTGGCGCAGGCCGTCGCTGGCCACGACCCGGACCAGCGCTTCAGAGGCGGCCGGCAGACGTTCCGGGACGAGCTCCACGGAGGTGTCCGAGCCGGGCGCGGCGACCATGACCCACGAGTCGCCGCCATCGACGCTGTACTCGACCCGGAAGGTCAGCTCGTCGCCATCCGCGTCGGCGGCCTCCCAGCGGATCGTCCGCGGTACGGAGCCGTCCCACGTCTCGCCGCCGTTCGGCTCCAGGATCGACACCGTCGGGGCCGATGCGCTTCGAGCCACCGCAGCGACCTCCCGCTCGCCGAGCATGAGGGCGATGCTCTCCGGCGCGGCGCCCGGCGGAACCTCGGCGAGGAAGAAGGTGTTCAGCGCTCCGCCGTGGGCCGACTGGACCGATGGGACCACGGCGACGTCGAGCCGCGATCCGTCCGTGCGGGTGACGCGCAGGTAGGCGTCGTCCTCGCCGGCATCGCGGGCCAGCGATGCGTCGCTCAGCGCGCCGATCGGCATGACCTCCCCGATGCCCGCCTGCCCCGCCGCCGTGATGGCGCCCCACAGGCGCAGCGGCGGGGCCTGGGTGAGCTCGATCCCCGGATCGGCCGCGGCACCCGGGGAGAGGTGGGACGAGGTGCGGAGGGCATCGATCGCCGGGAGGGCGACCGGAACCGGCCCCGGATTGCCGATGTTCAGCGGGGAGAACTGCTCGACGCTCGTCCAGCGGTGCTTGCCGTAGCTGAGGAAGTCGTGCGGTTGGTTCGCGTCGCCGCGGCGGCAGTCGTGGGCAGAGGTATGGACGCTCCAGCGTTCGTTCAGCCAGGGGATGCTGTCGGCCGGATCGAGTGCCGTGCCGGGAAGCATCGGGCAGGGATCGTAGAGCGTGAGGTTCGGGAACTCAGGCGAGCCGTCGATCCGCATGCCCATGCCGCCGATGTCCCCCCGCAGCGGCTCCACCGGGGTCGGATAGGAGCCTATGGCGCCGTGCGGGTGCGGCGCGGGCTTCACGCAGGCGGAGTCCACCGACCAGTCGAAGAAGAGCTGCGCCAGGAGCTCGACGAAGTCGTCGTCGTCCAGGAAGCACCCCGTGCGCTCGCCGTGGAAGTCCCCGACGTGGCGGCGGTCGAGGTGTGCGTGGTACAGCTCCTGGGCGGCGACCGCCACGAGGTTCCAGTACTCGTTGAGCGGGCGTTCGTCTCCGGGCGTGTCGGGGTCATCGGTGTAGGCGCCGGCGGTCGTGCCCAGCACTCTCGTGCTCACGGGAGTCGTGGTGTGGGCGATGCCGGCCTGGTAGCGGCCGTCTCGGTCCGGCACGCGCCAGCCGATGCCGTTGCAGTCGGGGCCCCCGCCGTTGCTGTCGTGCTTGATGAGGTCGATGCGCGGCGGCGTGAAGGCCAGCGTCGTGCGAGCCGGGTCGGCAGGGAAGCCCATCGCCAGCTCGACCCACAGCGAGGCGCACTGGTCCAGGTAGACGTCGGCCACCTCGATGCCCAGCACGTACGCGCGCAGGCGCTTGAAGTGGCCGTTGTAGTAGAGCGGCGTGGCCGCGTCGGCATCGACGTCCGAGTACGGGACGAGGTGCATGATCCCGTCCAGCGCCCGCTCGAGCTCCGCGTCGGTGGCTGCCGCGCCGCCACGGCTCGGCATCTCCACGTTGACGAGCCGCAGAGACAGGTCGGCCGGCGGCGCGATGCTCTCGACGGTCAATGAGAACCGGTTGTCGCCGGGTCGCGACTCCGCCAGGCGCACCGGCGTCACGTCGGCCCGCAGCGTCACGCGGTCACCGGGCGCCAGCGACGAGAGCAGGTCCGCGGGCACGACGAAGTTCAACGTCCGCTCCAGGCTGACGCGCCGCCAGATGAGATCGAGCTCAAACTCACTGGCCGCGTCCACGCTGACGTCATAGAACTGGTCGGTGATGACCTCGTCGATGCGCGTGGGATGGCGTGGCTCACCGAAGCTGAGCGGCACCCGGGGCTCGCTGACGCAGCCCGCGCCGCGCTCCTCTCCGAGGTGGTTGGCGCATCCGGTGGTGGCCAGCGGGTCGAGCACCGTGGTGGTCGTCTCGCCTCCGCTGGTGACGGTCACCGTCAGCCTGCCGGTGGCCGGGAGCCCCGTGGGTGGCACGCGCAATATCGAGGGTTGGCGAAGGCCGATGTAGACGCGCACGGCCACGGGCTTGCCACGCACGATTGGCACCCGTGAAGCGCCGGCGAGCACTCGCTTCGAACCCGCGATGCCTGGAGCCCGCCCCAGGTCGGTGTAGACCACGTCCTGCACCGCCTGGTTCCACTCCATGCCCATGACCCACATGTCCACCGGGGTCGAGAAGCTGATGTTCACCGTCTCGGTGGTCACGTTCCCGTCGTCATCGGTGGCCCGAACGCCGATCACGAACAGACCCGGGGCCGGCAGGAGGATGCTTTCGCTGCCGCGGTACGGGAAGCCGAAGCAGCTCGCCACGCTGGTGCATTCGATCCACGGCTGGTCGAAGACCGGTGTGGTTCGGCTGCCGTCCGGCAATGCGTTCCACAGCCACTCCTCGATGCGCACGACTCGCCCGTCGTCCCGCACCTCGTATGTCAACGAGACGCTGCCCGAGGAGGAGGCGAAGGCCTGGCCGTCGGTTGGCGTGAGGATGGTGATCGTCGGAGGTCCGTCCGCTGCCGGGGTCGACGTCGGCGGCGGCGGCGTCGGCCTAACAGTGGGTCTCGCGGTCGGCCCGACGGTCGGCTCCGCGGTAGGCGACCCGGGCGCGACCGATCCGGTGGCGGGCGTCGGCGACGGCGTGGGCGGGGAGGTCGGCGTGAGCGTGGCCGTGGGCGGGGGCGTTGGAGGGGGCGTGGGCGGGGGCACCGGCTCCAGCGAGAGGTCGTCGATGGCGAACTGGTTGTCCGGGGGCGCCGTGACGTCAACCGCGGTGATCCCGGCGGGATGGCTCACCGCGAAGGACCACCAGCCCGCCCCGATGGTCCGCACGTGCGAGTCCACCAACCCCGAGGAGTTGTAGGCTCGCACCGTCACCGTCCGGCTCCCGATTGCCGCGGTGGCGTACAGCGAGACGGCCAGCTGCGGCTGATCGAACAGCATCACCAGCGGCTCGTTCTCGAACTCGAAGGCGATGGCCGGGCGCAGGGCGTTCTGGCCCGATCGCGCCGTCGCGCAGGCCGATGGCACGCTCGAACAGCGAACGATGCGCGCCTCGTTGAAATCCATCCCCGCGTACTGCGAGGTGACCACGGTGTCGTGCGCCAGGCCGTCGAAGTTGATGAGCGTCGCGCTCGCGAGGCGCGGCACGGGCAGGAGTGCGGAGGCCAGCACGGCGGCGGCCGCGGCGAGCGCCAGGGCACGGCCGCTCGGACGCCAGGGTCGCCTGATCCGGGCCGGCTCGTCCACCTCGGGAGTGAGGATCGGGCACGCGGCACCATCGGGTCATTGGAAAAGTCCTTAGGCGCGGCGATAATCCGCCGCATGACTCGGGCGAGGGAGGGCGCCCACGACGCGGCCGAGGACGCGCGCGGGCTGACCGTGAAGGCAACGCGCCTGGAGGAGGCCGGACGTGCTGCGCGAAGGGCCGGCGACTACGCCACGGCGCGCGCGCGGTTCGAGACGGCCATCGCGATGCTGGGCGACGATCACTCCGCCTGGCGCACGCGCCTTCACATCCAGCTCAGCCGTATGCTCGGGCTGAGCGGCGATCGGGATGCCAGCCTCCGCGAGGCTGAACGGGCCGTGTGCATCACACCGCCGGGCGCGTCCGAATCGGTTGCGCTTGCGCGCCTGGCCGTCGCGCTGAGCCACGCGGGCCGGGCGGTGGACGCGCAGACGAGCGCGCAGCGGGCGGTGGAGGCGGCACTCCATGCCGGCGACCTCGAGGCGGAAGGAATCGCCCGCATGGCCTTGGGATACGCGCTCCGCAGCGCCGGGATGCCGCTGGCTGCCTCCCAGGAGGTGGGAGCCGCCGTGCCCCTGGCCGCTGCCCACGGAGACCACGAGGCGGTCGTCACGCGGCTCATCGACCTCGCCAACAGCCTGTACCTGGCGGGCGACGGAGCAGCGGCCGCGGAAGCCGCCGCCAGGTCGGTGGCGGAGGCCAGGCGCCGGGGGGTGGCGCTGGGCATGCCCGCCGCGGCGCACGCCCTGTTCCTCTACCACACCGGAAGATGGCAGTCTGCCATGCGCGTCCTTGACGATGGCCTTGCCGAGGAGCCCCGCTTCCCGTGGCTGGTCCTCATGCGCGCGCAGCTGCTGGTGGGGCGTGGTGACCTGGCGGCTGCCCGGCGCAGCCTGGCCCGCGCCGAGCGCCTGGCGCCCGGCCCGCGCGCGGGAGGCTGGGACGGACCCCAGGAGACAGCGGCGGATCTCCTTCTGTGGGCCGACGACCCGGCGGGAGCGCTGGCGCGCGTCCAGGAGGCTCTCGCGACGGTCGAGGTGACCGAGCGCAATGACACGGTGCGCGAGCTGGCCGTCCTCGGGCTGCGCGCGCTGGCCGACATGCGTGAGGCCGGCCACCAGGAGGTCCTGGGGCGGTGGCAGGGAGTCGCGGACCGGCTGATCGACCTGGTGCGCCGGCACGGGGCGCTGATGCGCGAGGGACATCCCGAGGCGGTCGGCGGTCACCTACCGGCCATGGAGGCGCTGGCCGAGGCGGAGTATGCGCGGGCGCATGGTCTCGTCTCCGCCAGGCACTGGCATCGCGCCGCCGAGCTGCTGGATGGCATCGGCAATCCGTGGCGCTCCGCCTACGCTCGCCTGCGCCTGGCGCAGGCTGCCCGCCGTGACGGAGATTCGTCAGCCGATGCGGTGGCTGCGGCGGCCCTGGCGGATGCCCACCGCACGGCCGTTCGGCTCCGTGCCCGGCTTCTCCAGCGCATGGTCGAGTCCGAGGCGAGCGCGTGGGGTCGCCCGATCCTGGCCGTCGACCCGCCACTCCCGGCCGCCACGGCGCCACGGGATCCTCGCGGCCTCACCCCGCGGGAACGGCAGGTCCTGGCCCTGCTCGGCAATGGCAGCAACAACCGCCAGATCGCCAGCGCCCTCGGGATCAGCGAGAAGACGGTGAGCGTCCATATCGGGAGCATCACCGGCAAGCTGGGCGTGGGGAATCGCCTGGAGGCGGCAGCGATCGCGATGCGGCTCTCCCCCACTCCCGACGGCCCCTGACCGTCTGCCGGTGGCGCGCAGGTCACTGGGATGACTGCGGCTCGCGCGGCGTCGTGGGACAACCGCGGCCGGTTATCGCAGCCTCGATGAGTTCCTCGGCGGAGGATCGGCTCATCGATAGACGTCGCGCCGGTGCCCGACGCGGACCACCAGCACCAGGAGAGCCTCGTCCTGGATCTGGTACAGGACGCGGTAGTCGCCGACCCGCACCCGCCAGATATCGCTCGGGCCGCTCAGCTTCATTGCTCCGGATCCCCGAGGGTCCGACGCCAGGCGGTCGATGGCCCGGCCGATACGCACCTGGGCGCGCCGATCGAGCTTCCCGAGCTCACGTGCCGCCGAGGGCAGGAACTCGACGGCGTACACAGTCGCTCGACACTAGAGTCGCAGCTGCCGCTTGAGGTCGCTCCAGGCGATGCGCTCGTCACCTTGCGCTGCCAATGCCGCGCGCGCGGCGTCCAGGTCAGCAGCGTCCTCGATCGCTTCGAGAAGTTCCAGGTCGGCGATGGGCACCACTGCAGCCACGCGCTTGCCGTGCCGCGTGAGGACCACCCGCTCGCCGCCGAACGCCACCCGGTTCACGGTGGTGGAGAACGACTCGCGAGCCTCGCTGATTCGCCGCTCGGACATGGACGAATTGTACGTAACGGACGCAAGCCAGGCGGGAGCTTAGTCCAACCCAAGGGTGGCTCGCAGGGCCTCGACGCGGCGCGGATCCCAGTAGGCGATCCGAGACTCCTGGTGGAGGCGCTCGGCCGCGTCCAGGAGGGCGGCCGCCCGGTCGGGATCCTCCTCCGCTACGGCCTCGGCCAACCCGACCAGCGCGGCCAGCATCACGATCTTGAAGTCGGCTCGGGTGGCCTCCTTGAGCAGGGCCTCGAAAGCCGCCTCGGCCTCGGCGCGGCGTCCGACGCGCAGGAGGGCGCTCGCCTCGAGCTCGTTCGTCTCCAGCCGCCAACCGATGGGCAGTCCGCGCTGCTCGTCACGCTCCTGCATCAACCGGGCGATCGACAGCGCCTCGTCGGCACGCCCCTGGCGGAGTCGCAGGTTGGCCAGGGCGCTTTCCGTGTGCGTCATTCCGTGAAGGTCGTCGGGAAGCTGCTGGCGCAGCGCCATCGCCTCCTCGACCGCCGCCTCCGCCTCCTCCAATCGACCCACGCTGATCAACGAGGCCGACAGGTCGTCGAGGAACGTGGCGACGAGCTCGGGATCGTCGGCCTGCCGGGCAAGCGTCAGCCCCTCCTGCCGGAGCCGGATCGCCCGCTCGTGCGCTCCGCTCCAGCGCGGGTACTCGGCGAGCAGCAACATCACGTTGGCGCGCTCTCGTACGGCGTTCGCCGGCAGCAGGTCCAGGTATCCCTGTGCCCAGCGCTCCCCCTCCTCAATCGCACCGACGACGAGCCAGTACGTCCATATGGCGGTGCACAGGTCGCGGGCAGCCGGCAGGTTCCTGGTGGAGAGGGCGTGGTCGAAGGCCACGCGCAGGTTGTCGCGCTCCGCCGTGCAGACGCCCATCCAGGTATCGAAGTCCTCGTTCCGGGCGACCTGCGCCCGGATGACACGCATCACCGCCGCGAAGTGCTCCAGGTGCCGCTCGGCCATGCCCGCCGCCTCACCGCAGCGCGCTGACTCCTCGGCGGCGAACTCGCGAATCGTCTCCAGCATCGTGAAGCGGTCGGCGGAACGGCGAACGAGGGAGTGGTCGACGAGATCGCTGATGGCATCCAGGTCGGCGCCGGCCACGGCGGCGGCGGCATCGGTCCCGAAGCCTCCAGCAAAGGCGGCCAGCTGGCGGAAGGCGCGCTGCACGTCCGGCTCCAGGAGCGAGTAGCTCCATGCGATGGTGTCCCGGAGCGTCCGGTGGCGCTCAGGCGCATCGCGCCGTCCGCGGGCCATGACGTCGAGCGGCGGCACGGTGGCAAGCGCATCGGGAGGCAGGACCTTCACGCGCGCCGCGGTCAGCTCGATTGCCAGGGGGAGCCCATCCAGCCGCCCCACGGCCGCCGAAGCGACCGCCGGGTCGGGTCGCCAGGCAGCGAGGGTCTCGCGGGCGCGCTCGTCGAACAGCCTGGCTGCGTCCGCGTCGTCGAGCACCGGTACCTCGTACTGCTGCTCTCCGGTGATCCGCAGCGGCGCCCTGCTCGTCGCCAGGAGGTGGAGCCCGGGACAGCGCTCGTGCAGCTCGCCGATCCGTGGAGCTGCGGCCAGCACCTGCTCGAGGTTGTCCAGCACGAGCAGCATGCGCCGATCGAGGATCGCCTCCCACGGCCGCCCGCCGCCGCCGGTCTCCTGCCCAACGGTGGACAGCACCAGCTCCGGGTCTCGAACGGCTGAAACGTCGACGAAGAGCACGCCCGCCGGGAACTCTTCGGTGATCCGACGGGCGACCTCCACCGCCAGCCGTGTCTTTCCCACGCCGCCGGGACCGACGAGCGTCACCAGGCGACGCGCTCGCACGAGCTCCTCGACCTCCTGCGCCTGGTCCCCGCGGCCGATGAGCTCGTTGCCCGGCGATGGCAGCCGGATCGCGGGACGCCTCGGGTGGTTGGCCGGACCGTCGAGCCACGCATCCTGGCGCAGGATCGCCACCTCGAGCGCCTGGAGCTCCGGGGACGGGTCCACCCCCAGGTCGTCATCGAGCAGCTGACGGAGGCGGTGGTACGCGGCCAGCGCATCGGCCTGGC
>DASUSP010000276.1:0-7294 GCA_036375035.1 Candidatus Limnocylindria bacterium | reverse complement strand
GGCGTGCGCGGCGGGGCGGCACGGTCAGCGCGGCTGGCCATCATCCCGTGGGTCGCCTTCTTCGCCGCCTTCGACGGCGTCGCGGGACTGGCGACCGGATCCCTGGTGCAGTACGCCCACGCCCATCCGCACGCCGCCGGGACGGTGAGCGGCGCGAGCGAGGCGCTCGGGCAGTCGCTGTTCGTGACCACCGTCCTGCCAATGACCGCCACGGCCTTCGCCCTCGTCGTCTTCGGTGGGGCCGCAGCGGCCCTGTACCGGTCACGGCCAGCATCGGTCTATGCCGCCGGCGCGATCGCCCTGGGCGGGATCGTGTGGACCTTCGTCCATCCGATCATCGGCGCTCCCGCGATGGCCATCTTCCTGGTCGGAGCGGCCGTGATCGAGCTGGGGCCGGTCCGTGAGCCCCTGGCGGCACCCTCCTCGGCCACGGTGGCGGCGCACTGACATAGACAGGATTCCCTGGCGCTGACCCGATGCCGGCCTGCGGGCCGGCATCGGCGCGTGTTGGGGTTATCCCGAACCGGGAATCGGGGATGGCCTCGATGATTTGAACTGACGATGCCCGCAGGCTGGTAACACCGGGCGGGCAGGCGGCTCGCCACCCAGCAGGAGGTGGACTCATGCGACTGGCGAGGCAGCTGGCGCGACGGAAGCTGCGGACTACCCTCACCGTCCTGGGCATCACCGTCGGCATCTGGGCGCTGGTGCTCTTCGGCTCGATGGCCAACAAGATCAACGGCCTGGTGAACGGTGCCAGCCTCGCGTACGAGGGCAAGGTGGCCGTCACCGACGCGTCGAACTCGACCATCGGGCTGGGGATCAGCCCCATGCGCATCACGGTCGCGACCGAGGTCGGCGCGGTGGACGGCGTCTCCGCGGCGGTTCCCGAGATCCAGATGATCTACGACCCCAACGCCGGCAACAGCTTCGGCATCGCGGACACCATCCAGGGCCGCGTCGCGGCCACGGACGCCCGACCCGGCGAGACGCCGCTGAGCGCCGCCGAGGGCCGGCTCCTGTCGGCGAGAGACGAGGGGTCGATGGTGGCCGTCTTCGGGCGGACGCTGGCCGACAAGACCGGGGCCCGGGTCGGCGCGCCGATCGAGATCCGTGGCTCGAGCTTCGACGTCGTGGGCATCCTGGAGCCGACGTCAACCGTCCCGGACTACGTCGCCTTCGTGCCGCTGTCGGCCGCGCAGCACATTTTCGCCGCCACGCTCGCCGCCCCCATCCGCGCCGCGATTCCCCAGGCCGAGCTGATCAGCCAGGTGATGGCCTACCCGGCCAGCGGGGTGAGCGTCGACGAGCTGGCGGAGCGGATCGAGGCCGGCGTCACCGACGTGACGACCGTGACGCGGGCCGACTACGACAAGCAGCTCGGAGCGTCGGTCGGCCTGATCAACTCGATCCTGGTCGGGGTGGCGGTCATCAGCGTGATCGTCGGCGGCCTGTCTGTGATCAACACGATGGCGATGTCGGTGGCCGAGCGAACGCGCGAGATCGGCATCAAGCGGGCAATCGGCGGTTCGCGCGGGCGGATCGTGCGCGAGCTGGTGATCGAATCCGGCGTGATCGGGCTCGCGGGCGGGCTCATCGGCGTCGCGCTGGGCGTGGGAGTGGTCCAGCTCATGAACGAGGCCGGGCGGAGCACCGGCAACGTGCTGTTCAGCTTCACGCCGCTGATCGCGATCTTCGCGGTCGTCTTCTCCACCGTCCTCGGAATGCTGGCCGGGATGGTCCCGGCCTGGGGTGCCTCCCGGCTCGACCCGGTCCAGGCGCTCCGCCACGAATAGGAGGCCATCAGATGGCACTGCTGGAAGGCTGCAACCTGCGGAAGACGTATCGGATCAGCCGCAGCAACACGGTCGAGGCGCTGCGCGGCGTCGACCTGGACATCGATGCGGGGGAGATGGTGGCCATCATGGGACCGTCGGGCTCGGGCAAGAGCACCCTGATGCACGTCCTGGGCCTGCTGCACGCACCCGACCGTAACGGCGGGCCAGCCCCGGAGCTGGCGTTCGACGGCCGGCCGGTGATCGAGCTCGGGGAGCGGGAACGGACCCGGATGCGCGCCACGCAGATGGGGTTCGTCTTCCAGTCCTACAACCTGGTGCCCTCGCTCACGGCGCTCGAGAACGTCATGCTGGCCGGCCAATACGCGGGCGTACCGCGCGGCAGGGCACGGACCGATGCCGTGGAGGCGCTGGGCTGGGTCGGCCTCGAGGAGCGCCGGAATCACCGGCCGATGGAGATGTCCGGCGGCGAGCAGCAGCGGGTTGCCATCGCGCGGGCACTGGTCAACCGTCCGAAGCTGCTCCTCGGGGACGAGCCGACTGGCAACCTCGACTCCACGCGCACTGGCGAGGTGCTGGCCATGCTGCGCCGCTTCAACCGCGAGCACGGGCAGACCGTGCTGATGGTCACCCACGACGCCGATGTCGGGGCTTCGTGTGACCGGATCATCCACATGCGCGACGGCAGGTGCGAGCGCTCGGTGGTCAACCGGCAGCCGGCAGCATAGGTCTGATTTGTCGAGCGGCCGTACCGCCTGTTCGTCACCCTTGCATGCGCCGATGCCACCCTGCGAGCATCGGCACACGCACGAGGAGATTGGCATGTCGAGCGTGGAAGATGCCACGCAGACCCAGATCGCGAACATCGAGCGCAGCACCGGCCGCACCCTGGCGGAGTGGATCGCGCTGATCCGGGCCTCCGGACTGCAGAAGCACGGCGAGATGGTCTCGATGCTTAAATCGAAGCACGGACTGGGCCACGGCAACGCCAACCTGCTGGCCATCAAGGCCCGGGCCGCGGACGACGCGCCGCGGGACGGGGCCGCGGTCGTCGATTCCCACTATCAGGGAGACAAGGCATCACTGCGCCCGCTGTACGACGCCGTCGTGGCCGAGGTCCGCGCCTTCGGGCCGGACGTTGAGCTGTCGCCGAAGAAGACGTACGTCAGCCTCCGCCGCCGGCGGCAGTTCGGCCAGGTGGGACCGGCCGGGAGGGATCGGCTCGAGGTTGGCCTCAATCTCGACCTGCCCATCGGCGGACGCGTGGAGAACGCGAGCGGGATGGTGCCGCGGCGCGTCCGCATCCGGAGCCGTGACGAGCTGGATGCCGAGCTCATCGGCTGGCTGCGTCGGGCGTACGAGGAAGCCGGCTGAACCCTCGCGGGCTACCATCGGCGGGTGAAGGTCATCTGCGGCCTGGGCAATCCGGGCGAGCGATACCGGCTGACCCGCCACAACGTCGGATTCCGCGTCGTCGACCTGCTCGCGGACCGATGGGGACTGACCGGCCAGGGACGCGTCCGTGACGGCGCGGCCCAGCTCGAGGTGCACCTGGAACAGCCCGCGGAGAAGGTGCTTCTGGTCAAGCCGCTGCGATACATGAACCTGTCGGGCGGGCCGCTGCGGGCCGCCATCCGGCAGTCGAACGTGGATCCGGCCGAGGACCTGCTGGTCGTCACGGACGACGTGGACCTGCCGCTCGGACGCCTGCGGGTGCGTCGCGAGGGCTCGGCCGGCGGTCACAACGGCCTGCGCAGCATCATCGCCTCACTGGGCGGGACCGATTTCCCGCGGCTGCGGGTCGGGATCGGGCGGCAGGGAACCTCCCGCGCCACCGTGGACCACGTCCTCTCCACCTTCCGGACCGATGAGCACGAGCTGGCCACGGAGGCGATCGCGACGGCCGCCGACGCGGTCGAGATCTGGCTGGCCGAGGGGATCGACGCCGCCATGAACGCGTTCAACGGCCTGGACCTGGCCGTCCCGCCGGAGTGAACGCGGCCCGGCCGCGCGCGGCCACCCTCCCACCGCGCGGCGGCGCCGATCGTCGCGTGGCAGCCCTCACGACCCTGCTGGGAGAGCACCTGCCGGCCTCAGGGGCGCTGCGCGTGCCGGCCGTGGCCCGCGCCGCGCATCTCGCGGCGCGACGCGAGTCCGTTCCGGCCGGGCGGGTCATGGCCGTGGTGGTGCGCAACGACGAGGAGGCCCACCGCCTGGCCGACGACCTGGCCGCTTGGCTGCTCCACGGCTCGGTGGCCGTGCTGCCGGAGCGCGCGGCTCTGCCGCTGGAGCGGGCGCTGCCCGAGCACGATGAGTCTGCGGAGCGGCTGACGGTCCTCTCCCGCCTGGCCGAGCCATCGCGCGGCCTGGTGCTGGTGGCCCCGCTGCTGGCGCTGGTGCAGCGCACCCTCTCCCCGGCGCAGCTGGCCGCCGGGCGGGTGAGCGTGGCGGTCGGGGAGCGGCTCGTCCAGCGGGCCCTGCTCACCGGGCTGGTCTCCGGCGGCTACGACACGGTCATGGAGGTGAGCGGGGTCGGAGAGTACGCGGCGCGCGGCGGGATTGTGGACGTCTGGCCGCCGGGCGCGGCGGAGCCGCTGCGGATCGAGCTGTTCGGCGACGAGGTCGAGTCGGTGCGCACCTTCGATCCCATGACCCAGGGCAGCCGGCGGCGCCTGGAACGCGCCTCGTTCCTACCGGCCAGCGAGTTCATCCCACCCGGCGGCTGGGAGTCGATGGCCGCGGCCGCCGGCGGGCATGGCGAGCTGACCGACATGCTCCGCGCCGACCTGGCCCGCCTGGAGCAGGGGGACCTGGGCGAGGCCGCCGAGACGTGGGCCGCGCTGCTGACCGCCGGCTCGGCGCTGGATCACGTGCCCGAGGCGGCGCACGTGGTGCTCACAGACCCGGACGAGCTGCGGGCCATCGCCGAAGATCTGGACGTCCGCGCCGGGCAGCGGCTCGCCGCACTGGCCGACTCCGGGGAGCTGCCGGAGGACTGGCCGCTTCCCTACGACGCCGCCGCGGCCGTGGGCGAGCTCGCCGCGCGGGCGGGCGAGACGCTGGACGAGCAGGCGGGCGCGGAGGCCGGCTTCGGGACGGCGCCGGCCCTCCCCGGGCGCGCGGACCGCCTTGGGACCTGGCTCGCGGATCTCGCCGCAGCAGGCCGCCGCGTGGTCGTGACCACCGACCAGGCCAGCCGCGTCGGCGAGCTGCTGGAGGAGGCCGGCCGCGCAGCCGCGCCTGGCGCGGAGCTGCGCGCCGCGCCTGAGGCCGGCGCCATCGGGCTGGCGCACGGATCGCTCTCCGGGGGAATGGTGCACCAGCCGTCGAACCTGGTGCTGCTGACCGACCGGGAGCTGTTCGGCGCAACGCGGGTTAGGCGGCTTACCTCCGCGAAGCGGGTGGTGACGCGCGATCTGATCGGGAAGCTGGAGCCGGGCGACCTGGTGGTGCACGTCGACCACGGCATCGCCCGCTACGCGGGCATGACCCAGCGCGAGTACGGCGGCGCCACCAAGGAGTACCTGCAGCTCGACTTCGCCGGCGACGACAAGATCTTCCTGCCCACCGACCAGATCGGGCGCATCACGCGCTACTCGGGCGGCACCGGTCCGGCGCTCAGCAAGCTGGGCGGCACCGACTGGGAGCGCACCAAGACCCGCGTGCGCCGCGCGGTGGCCGACCTCGCCAACGAGCTGATCGAGATCTACGCCGCCCGCGAGTCGGCCCCGGGGTTCAGCTTCTCACCGGACACCGTCTGGCAGCGCGAGCTGGAGGAGTCGTTCCCCTACACCGAGACGCCGGACCAGGCACGCACCATCGAGGAGGTCAAGGCCGACATGCTGCGCCGCCGCCCGATGGACCGGCTCGTGTGCGGCGACGTCGGCTACGGCAAGACCGAGGTCGCCCTGCGCGCCGCCTTCAAGGCGGTGCAGGACGGCAGGCAGGTGGCCGTGCTGGTGCCCACCACTGTGCTGGCCCAGCAGCACCTGGCCACCTTCGAGCGGCGCCTGGCGCCGTTCCCCCTACGGGTCGAGATGCTCAGCCGATTCGTGCCCAAGCGAAAGCAGGCCGCCGTCCTGGACGGCGTGGCCGACGGGACCGTGGACGTGCTGATCGGGACGCATCGGATCCTGTCGCGCGACGTGGCCTTCGCCGACCTGGGGCTGCTGGTGGTCGACGAGGAGCAGCGCTTCGGGGTGGCTCACAAGGAACGGATCAAGAGCCTGCGCCGCGAGGTGGACGTGCTGACGCTCTCCGCCACCCCCATCCCGCGCACGCTCCACCTCTCGCTGGTCGGCATCCGGGACCTGAGCGTGATCGAGACGCCGCCGGAGGCGCGCCTGCCGATCCAGACCCGGATCGCCGAGGACGACGACGGCCTGGTGCGCGACGCCATCAACCGCGAGCTGGACCGCGGCGGGCAGGTGTTCTTCGTGCACAACCGGATCGACACCATCGAGGCGGCCGCCGAGCGTGTGCGCCGCCTGGTCCCGCGGGCGCGGGTGGCCATCGGTCACGGGCAGATGGCTGAGGGGATGCTGGAGCGGGTGATGCTCGACTTCGACGCCGGCCGCTTCGACCTGTTGGTCAGCACCACCATCATCGAGTCGGGCCTGGATATCCCGAACGCGAACACCATCATCATCAGCCGGGCCGATACCTTCGGGCTGGCGCAGCTCTACCAGCTGCGCGGGCGGGTGGGCCGATCCGACCGCCGAGCCCACGCCTACCTGCTGCACAGGCGGGGCCTGCCGCTGTCACCGATCGCCCGCAAACGGCTGCACGCCATCTTCAGCGCGTCGGACCTGGGGGCGGGCTACCAGATCGCGCTGTCGGACCTGGAGATCCGCGGCGCCGGCAACATTCTGGGTGCCGAGCAGCACGGCCACATGGAGGCCGTCGGCTTCGAGCTGTACACCCGCATGCTGGCCGAGGCGGTGGACGCAATGCGCGGGCGGGCGGTGGCCGCCGAGCCGTCCCCGGTTCGCCTGGACCTCCCCGGCTCCGCCTACCTGCCCGATGACTACGTGGCCGACAGCGGCGCCAAGCTGGAGGTCTACCGTCGCTTCGCCGGCGTCCGCTCCCAGGCCGATGCTGAGGCGCTCCGCGAGGAGCTGCGCGACCGGTTCGGCCCGATCCCGCCGCCGGTGGAGGGCCTCTTCCGTGCCGTTTCGGTGCGACTGGCGGCCGAGGCGGCCGGAGTGCCGGACATCCTCGCCGAGCCCGGGCGCGTGGTGCTGCGCTGGCCGCGCTACGACCGTTCGCGCGTCTCGACGGCGCTGGCAGTCGCCGGCTTCCGGCCGTCGTTCGGGTCGAACCAGGTGCGGATCCCGGTGGCCTCGGGCCGCGATCCAGTGGACGTCGCGCTGCGCGCGCTGGCCGCGTTGGGGGAGGAGCGTGAACCGGCCACGGCGTAGGGTTCCAAACGGTCGACACGACGGCGAGCCAGTGGCTCATCCCTCGAGTAGGTGGGGCGGGAGCGGAACTTGGGCCCG
>DASUSP010000275.1:0-5161 GCA_036375035.1 Candidatus Limnocylindria bacterium | reverse complement strand
GGGCAGCGGAACGCCCAGTCCGGCGAGCAGGTGTCGCGCCGTGCGCCGATCCCGCGTGGCCAGCCCGCTCGCGGAGCGGGTCCGATGCCGGTCGGCGGGCAGCAGCACCAGCTCCACGTCACGTCCCGCGGCCTGCAACTTCGCCACCAGGCGGGTGGAGTGGCGCAGGTGCACGTTCTCGTCGATCGCGCCGTGGATCAGCAGCAGGCTCCCGGTGATTCGCTCGGCCACGCCCAGCGCTGACGAGGCCTCGTACGCCTCCGCGTCGCTTTCCGGCAGGCCCAGGTAGCGCTCCGTGTAGGCCGTGTCGTAACCGCGCCAGTCGGTGACCGGGGCCACCGCCACGCCGACGCGGAACAACTCGGGTTCCAGCGCCATGGCCCGGATGGTCATGAAGCCGCCGTAGCTGCCGCCCGTGATGCCGACCCGTTTGATGTCGATCTCGCCGCGCGCCGCCAGCTGCCGCACCGCGGCGGCCTGGTCTTCCACCTCGGCCGTGCCAAGGCCACGAACCAGCGGCCGCTCGAACTCGGTGCCCCGGAACGCCATGCCTCGGTTGTCCACCACCAGCACCGCCACTCCTGCACGGGCCAGGTACTGGCGCAGCGGGTGTGCGGTCACCTCCCAGGTGCGCTTCACGTACTGCGCGTGCGGCCCGCCATAGACCCACACCACGCACGGGGGCGGCGTGGCCGCCGGTCGCTGCGGCCGGTAGAGGGCGGCGTGCAGGGGCGTTTCGCCGTCCGCGGCGATCAGGGTCAGCAGCTCCGGCGGCGTGACGCCCAGCGCCGCGGCGCTGCTGGTGGGTGCGGCGACCACCGTCGGCCTGCTCGGCTCGGCTGCCTCGCGCACGCTGAGCGACGGCCCGTGCTCCAGGTCGGACCAGGTGTCGGCCCAGCGCTCGCCGTCCTGGCTGACCGCGACGTCGTGCCAGCCCGGTTCGGTGGTGAGGCGTTCCGGGTCTTCCACCGGGCGCGGTGCGTCCAGGGCCACGCGGTAGAGGTGGCGCTCGATGGCCCCGTGGCGGGTCGCCAGGAAGTAGGCCACGCCGCGCCGTTCGTCGACGTGGACCACGCGGGTCACCATCCACTCGCCGCTGGTCAGCTGCCGCGGGTCGCCATCGCCTCCCTCGTGGAGCTCCAGGTGGCGGAAGCCAGTCCGCTCGGTGCTGCGCAGCACGCGGCCGTCGGCGAGGACGCGGGTGTCGTCGTCCATGTCGACCCAGGGGTCAACGGCCTCGGTCCAGAGCGGCGTCAGCGTGCCGTCGGTCGCGAGGCGGGACCAGTGCAGCTCGCGCTGGTGCCGGGGGAGCGTGGCAACCAACCACCCGCCCTGCGGATGGGCCACGACTCGTGCCAGGTAGCCACCCTCCCCGGCGTCCGGCAGGCGAACCTCCGCGCATCCGTCTTCCCCGGCCGACGCGATTCGCAGCGAGACGCGCGCATTGGGTCCGCCGGCATACGGATAGCGGTGCGACTCGTGCCTCGCAGCCGCCTCCTCCCCGAGGTGCGGGATATGGGTGATCGGCACCTCCCGCTCGTCCACGTGCGCCATCGCCAGGCGTCCGCCGTCCCAGCTCCACCACAGCCCCTCGAAGCGGCCGAGCTCCTCGGACGCCGCGTAGTCGGCCAGGCCGTTGCTGACCCCGTCCTCAGCGTCCGAGGTCAGCCGGCGAGGATCGCCGTCGCCTGTGACGGGCGCTACCCATGCGTCGGCGTCACGCACGAACGCCAGCCGGAGCCCGTCCGGCGATAGCGCCGTGGCCGATGCGCCCTCGACTCCGGGGATGGGCGTCATCGGTCCCAGGCGCACAGCCTCGCCGACCGCCGCCAGGACCCAACCGCCGGTCGGCGCCACGATGGCGGGAACCTCGGCGCGAGGCGCCCAGGCGTACTCGGTGATGCCAAGCGATCCGGTGCGCCGCCGCTCGCGCTGCAGCTGCTCCTCGACCGAGAGGGTCTCCTCGTGGGTCGACGCCTCCGCGGGGCCGGCCAGCAGGACGCGCTCGCCGGCACCCAGGTCATGCCGCCACAGCGAGCGAACCTGCGACCCGGGCTCGCCGGCCAGGTAGGTCAGGGCCGAGCCATCGGGCGCGAAGCGCACCTCGATCGGCCCATCGGTCCCGGGCAGGGGCAGGCGGGCCAGGTCGGCCAGGGTGGGCCAGGCCATGAGTGCGGTCTAGCGCTCCTCGATCTCGATCGTCTCGATCGCGTCGCCCGGGTTCGGGTCGCGGTCCGGGTCGCGCTCCCGGATCGAGCTGACCACGTCCATGCCGTCGGTCACCCGGCCGAAGACGGTGTGCCGCCCGTCGAGGTGCGGCGCGGGGCCGAAGGTGATGAAGAACTGGCTGCCGTTGGTGCCCGGGCCGGCGTTGGCCATCGACAGGATGCCCGGCCCGTCGTGCCGGCGCGACGGGCTGAACTCGTCGCGGAAGGCATAGCCCGGGCCGCCGCGCCCGGTGCCGGTCGGGTCGCCGCCCTGGGCCATGAAGCCGGGAATGACGCGGTGGAAGGTCGTGCCGTCGTAGAAGCCGGATCGCGCCAGGTTCACGAAGTTCTCGACGGTGAGGGGCGCGTCGGCGGCGAACAGCTCGACGGTGAACGCCCCGCGCTGCGTCTTGAAGCGCGCCGTGTACGACTTCGCGAGGTCCAGGGTGCCGGTCGGCGCGGACGGTCGGTCAGCCATGAGGTCTCCGGAGTGCGGAATGGGATGGACCGATGCTACCGCCCGAGCAGCTCCGACGTTACGTCCCCGCGTCTCGCAGGCGTCGCCGCAGGAGCTCCTGCTCGGCGGGGTTGTCGGTGAGCTCCAGAGCGCGGGCCGTGGCGGCCGCCGCCTCCCCGTGGCGACCCAGGCGCCGCAGCAGCTCGCCCCGCGCGGCGTGGAACAGGTGGTAGGACGCCAGCCGCTCCTCCAGCGGGTCGATCTCGGCCAGCGCGGCGGCGGGACCGGCCAGCTCGGCCAGCGCCAGGGCGCGGTTGAGTGCCACCACCGGCGTCGGCTGCAACCCCATGAGCCGGTCGTAGAGCGCCATGATCTGCGGCCAGTCGGTATCGGCGTAGGAGGCGGCCGCGGCGTGGACCGCCACGATCGCCGCCTGCAGCTGGTACGGCCCGGGGCGGCCCATGCGCATGGCGCGCTCCAGCAGATCGGAGGCAGCAACGATGGCCTCGCGGTCCCAGGTCGCGCGGTCCTGATCGGGGAGGAGGACCAGCGAGCCGTCGGGGCCGAAGCGCCCCGCCGCCCGGCCCAGGTGCAGGCGCATCAGGGCCAGCAGGCCCATCGGCTCCGGCTCGTCGGGCATCAGTCGCACCAGCAGGGAGCAGAGCCACTCGGCGTCGCGCGCCAGGTCGCGGCGCTCGGCGGCATCGCCGGCGCTGGCCAGGTAGCCCTCGTTGAAGACCAGGTACAGGACCGCCAGGACCTGCTCCAGCCGCTCGGGCATCTCGAACGGCTCGGGCACCCGGTACGGAATGTTGGCGTCGCGGATCTTGCGCTTGGCGCGCACCAGGCGCTGCGCCACGGTGGCCTCCGACACCAGGAAGGCGCGCGCCACGGCCGGCGTCTCCAGCCCGGCCACGGTGCGCAGCGTGAGGGCGACCTGCGCCTCCCGGCCCAGGGCGGGATGGCAGCAGGTGAAGAGCAGCCGCAGCCGGTCGTCGGCGGCCAGCGGGCCGCCGGTCTGCATCGGTCCATCCATCTCGGATGCCTCTCGCGTCAGCTCGGCCAGCCGCTCGCGGTAGCGTCCCTGCCGGCGCAGCCGGTCGACCGCCCGGCGGCGGGCCGTGGTCATCAGCCAGGCGCCGGGATTGTCCGGCACGCCGTCGCGGGGCCAGTGCTCCAGCGCGGCGACGGCCGCGTCCTGGACCAGCTCCTCGGCCGCGTCCCAGTCGCCCAGGACGCGGACAAGGGCCGCCGTCAGGCGGACGCGCTCCTCGCGGAGCACGGCCTCCAGCGAGGCATCGACGGCGGCCGGACGATCCACCGCGCGCCGCTACGCCTCGCGCGAAGTGACCACGGGGCGGATCTCGAACGCCTCGGGCGCCGGCCAGCCGGAGACGAGCGAGATCGCCGCGTCCAGGTCCGGGACGTCGATCAGCGCGTAGCCGCCGATCGTCTCCTTGGCCTCGATGAACGGGCCGTCGGTGACGGTCACGTTCCCGTCGCGGTCGCGCCGCACGGTGGTGGCGGTCTCGGTGCCCTGCAGCTCGTGGCCCTCCAGGATCTCGCCGCGCTGTGCGTGCTCGTTCCACCAGGCCGCGACGCGCTCGTAGAGGGCCTTGCGCTCCTCGGGCCCGATGCCCTCCCACGACTCACTGCCGCTGATCAGCACCATGTACTTCATCGGTCCATCCTCGTTCGGCTGCCGGCACCGATCCATCCGGTGCCGCTCATTGTCAACGACGTGCGACATTTGTCGGAATCGACCGGCGCGCTCGGGCTGCCAGAATCTGGGCCATGATCTCGGTCCGTCCCAGCCCCGCGACCCTCTCGGTGATCGTGGCGCTCACCACCGTCTACATCGTGTGGGGCTCCACGTACCTGGCCATCGCCTACGTGGTCGAGACGCTGCCGCCCTTCATCGCGGCCGGTGCCCGCTTCCTGGCAGCCGGCCTTATGCTCGGGGCGTTCCTCCTAGCACGGGACCGATGGCGCCGCGGCCGCGGAGCCCCCGCATCGGTCCAGGCGCCCCGGTTGGCGGAGTGGCGCACCGCCCTGATCGTGGGCTCGCTGCTGCTGCTGGGCGGCAACGGCATGGTCATGGTCGCCGAGCAGACCATCCCGTCCGGGATCGCGGCGGTGATCATCGCCACCGTCCCCATCTGGATGAGCGTCTTCGACGCGGCGCTGACCCGACGCCGCCCCAGCTTCCTGGCCCTGGGCGGGCTCGTGGTGGGGCTGGTCGGCGTGGCCATCCTTCTGCTGCCGTCCGAGGGATTCGAGGCGCTGGACCCGATTGGCATCGGCTTCCTGGTGGTGGCCACCATCTCGTGGGCCGCCGGCTCGCTCTACGCCCGACACGGGCCGCTGCCGCACAACCAGCTGATGGGCACCAGCATGCAGCAGCTGGCCGGCGGAGCGGCTCTGGTGGTGGTGGCGCTGGTGGTCGGGGAGCTGGGTTCCCTGGACCTGGGCGCCGTGTCGCCGGAGTCGTGGCTGG
>DASUSP010000274.1:0-7542 GCA_036375035.1 Candidatus Limnocylindria bacterium | reverse complement strand
ATCACCCGCCCGTGACCGCTGATGGACGGCTCCGTACCCGTGGGCGCGTCGGCCGCCGTCAAGACGATGGCGCCGAGGTCGCTCGCCACGAAGGCCCGGGTCGCCGGTTCGTCGCTCGGCCGGCCGAGGACGACGATCATCCCGATCATGACGGCCGCCACCACGACCATCGCGGCGAGCAGCACCCCATAGCGGATGCGCGGCTTATCGATGGTTCTTGTCGATGCGTCCATGTGCGCCACCTCCGCACAGTTGGACGCTCTAGCGGCCCCGAATCAGTCGCGACTCAGGGCTCGGGGATCCCGGTGCCCTAAAAGTCGATGTCAAGCGTATTTGACATCATGTCTGCCATGCTTTACTGTCGTCGATGTCAAAGATCTTGTACATCGGAGCTGGGCGCATGTCCTACGAAGAGAAGGGCCAGTGGGTCTACCTGGCCGCCACGGCGCTCGCGTACGGCGGATACCTGGTGCTCCTGCTCGGCGCCGCCGGGACCACGCCCCTGCCGGAGGTCGACTACCAGCCGATCCTGCTGGGGACCATCGGCGTGGCGATCGCCGGATCGATCATCGGCCGCATCGCCATCGAGATCGTGAGGCCCAGCGAATCGCAGCGAGAGGACGTGCGCGACCGCGACATCGGCCGGTTCGGCGAGTACGTGGCCGGGATCGTCATGGGCGTCGGCATGGTCGGGCCGCTGATATTGGCCCTGATCGAGGCAGATCACTTCTGGATCGCCAACGCCATCTACCTCGTCTTCGTGGCGCAGGCCATGGTCGGGACGGTGATCAAGCTGGTCGCCTACCGCCGGGGCTTCTAGACCGATGGGCCGGCCGACGCGCGTCACCAACGACATCCGTCGCCTGCGCTTCGCCCGTGACGAGATGACCCAGGCCGAGCTCGCCGAGCGGGTCGGCGTGACCCGCCAGACCATCATCGCCATCGAGCAGGGCCGCTACTCCCCGTCGCTCGAGGTCGCGTTCCAGATTGCGCACGCCCTGGGCGTCCCCCTCGATGACGTCTTCCACTACCCCGATACAACCCAGGAGGAATCCAGATGACCGTCTCGACCGATGCCACCACCACGACCACCAAGCCGGGCGGCAGGCTGCCACCGCGGTTCGTCATTCGCGCCGCGTGGGTCGTCCATCGGGCCATGTACCGGCTGCTGGGCCGACGTCGCGCGCTGCGTCCGGTCACGGAGAAGACCTGGGGCATGATGCGACTGCACACCACCGGGCGGAAGAGCGGGAAGCCCCGGGCCGCCATCCTGGGCTACTACCAGGACGGGCCGAACTTCGTCACCATGGCGATGAACGGCTGGGGCGCGCCGGAGCCGGCGTGGTGGCTGAACCTCCAGGCGCATCCCGAGACGATCCTCGACCTCCACGACCGCACGCTGCGCGTGCGCGGCCGGGCGGCCACGTCGGAGGAGCGGCCGCGCCTGTGGGAGCTGTGGCGCCGCTACGACGGCGAAGCGCTGGACGGCTGGGCCGCCCGCCGGCCGGGCGAGACCGCGGTCGTCATCCTGGAGCCGATCCGGGGCTGACGCCCGTCCGCCGGCTGTGGCGCGAATAGAGTCGCGCCCAGCCCGGTGACGCGGGAATGGGTCGGCGCCGGGTCGATCCCCGGGCCATGCGCATCACCCGCGGCGGCGTGTACCTGCTCCGATACGGCCATGTCGTGCTGGCCCTGCCCGCCCGCGCATTCGGCTCGTCCGATGACCTCGACCGCCTCATCGGCCTGGTCAGCGCCAACACCTCGCGGGCGCGGATGGCCTGAGCTGCCCTGGTCTCGCCACCCTAGAGCAGGGTGAGCTCAAGGACGCGCTGGCCAATGCACCGACCCTGATCCAGACCACGCTCGATTGCCGAGCGAAAGTGGATGCCGCCGTAGAGCCGTGAGATCGCGGCCTCGGCGGCGGCCGCGTCGAATGAATCGAACCCACGTGGCGGCAGGCCGCGCGCTTCGTGGGTGCGGTCGACGAACGCCAAGGCTCCGAACTGCGCTGTCAGGACGGTAGCGGCCGCGGCCGACTGCGCCGAATGGCCGGACGTGTACTCCGGGAACGGCGGCGTGGTCACCGGAAGCGGATCGCCCCAGGTTGCGTCGATCGTCTGGCGGACGTAGGTGATCGGTCTCAGGAGGTTGTGGGTGTACTTCGCACGCCAGCAGGCGACGAACGCGTCGGAGACGGCGATGCCGACACGCGCCATCGCGGCCGCTGCCGTCGCGAGATCCGCGACCGGGTTGCGGAGAGCCGCGACCAGGATCGCCAGCGAGTGGCCTGCTGGGGTGGCGGTCGCACCCGGATCATCCGCCCAGAAGCGGGCGATGGCGAGCTGCTCAGCGGTCAGGCGATTCACGGCGTCGTAGACCTCGAGCGCCTCGACGAAGCAGGCTGAATCGGGATCGGTCGAGTATGCCGGCGGCGAGCCGGGGTCGCAGGCGGCGGTCGGAACGAAGGTTCGGTTCCGACCCCACGATGGCTGGAGCGGCGGCAGGAAGGCCGGCGGTGTAGGGACCCACAGTCCTTCTCCCGTCGGAGGCTGGTAGTCGGGCTGCACGTTGCGGACGTATCCCTCGTGGCCGCCATCAGTCGTCGACCAGGCGAAGACGGCTGACGCCACACTCCGGCCACGCTCGACCGAGCGTTCGCGGATCCCGCGCGGCGCAGTCGCCGCCAGGCTCGCCTCCAGTCGATCGACGCCCACGAGCCGCTCTGCCGGGGCGGTGGGGAAGAGGCGACGCATGATCTCGGCCAGCGCCGCGTTAGCAACCACTGGCCAGGCATAGGCGTCATTGTGCCCGGCCGCCGGCATGCCGGGCATGTCGGTGAGCTGCCCGGCGAGGCTGCGATGCTCGGGCATCCCTGGCCGCACCGCCTCGTATAGCGCCACGCCTGCGTAACCGATTGAGCGTGACGCCACCGGCGGGCTGTAGCCCGGCGTCGACCGAATGAGGTCCAGCAAGGTCTCGCACCAGGCGGTGACGACGCCTGCGTCGAAAGCAGCCGCTGGGAGGGGCCGCATCGGGGTGCCGGCCAGGGCCGCACCCGTAGGTCCCGCCAGCAGCGCGAACGGGACGAGGCCCGCACCGCTCGCGACCCCCTTCAACAAGGTCCTGCGCGAGATCGGAGTCCGCGATGTAGTCATGGGAGTGCACCTCTGGGTGACCGGCCCGCCAACGGGCCGGTCACCCCTGCATCTCAGGAGGCGAAATGGACCGAGGCCTGGATGGTCGAGCACTCGCCGATCGCATCCGGGACGTCCTCGGGGCCGTCCGCCAGGCCCGAGCCGGGCATCTCCAGGTCGCCCTGGAACACCTGGCAGCCGCCGGTGAACGAGCTGAGCTGGGAGACGAGCTCGGTGCCGGTGAGCGCCGGCCCGTGGCTGTGCAGCAGGAGCGCGACCTGGGCCCCCCGCGGGTTGGTGAGCCCCACGCTGCGCTCCGGCATGCCGATCTCCGCGAATGCCGAGCCGCTGGTGTCACCGACCTGCAGGCTGGCGCCGAAGTTCGCGGTGCCGCTGCCGCCGACGACGTTGCCGGCGCCCACCAGGAAGTCGCCGCCGGCTGCCGGGTTGAAGAACAGGTCGACGGCCCCGCACGGGCCGGTGCAGGCCGACGGGTTGTTGAAGATCACGAACCACAGCGTGACGGCCTGGCCGGCCGGTACGCCGGAGCTGCGGTACGACGCGCTGATGCCGGAATCGGTCCGGACCAGGGTCGACTCGCCGAGCGGCGTGCCGTCCCAGATCTGGACCACCGGCTGGCTGCTGCGGTCGGCTGCCGCAACCACCCCGCTCGCACCTGCAAGCGAGACCAGAGACGCGCCCAGGACGAGTGCCAGCACCCGGCGAGCTCTCCTGCGCGGTGGACGTGCTGCCCGACGAACTGTCATGACGGTATCCCTTCTGTGCCATGCCGCCGGGTTGCGCCCGGTGCGCGACCGACGTGCGGCGGCGGGCTTCGGGAGCAGGGTGGTCCCGGGCGCGCAGCCGGGACATCGGGCAGAACCTTAGTTTCGCGGGGAGGCTAAGAGATCGCCTTGATCAGGCCCAGGCGGGTGGCGCTGGCGGCGGCCTCGTAGCGGCTCAGCGCCCCGAGCTTGTCCATGGCGTTGGTGATGTGGACCGATGCCGTCTTCTCGCTGATGAACAGCTGCTGGCCGATCTCCCGGTTCGTATGGCCGGCCGCCACGAGCGAGAGGACCTCCTGTTCGCGCGCGGTCAGTGATACCGCCACACCATCGGCCGTGATCGCCTGACCCGCTCGCGCTGGCGCCTCCGCCGACGACAGCCTGAGGCGCGCGCGCCGGGCCAGGCGCTCGACCTGCTCGAGCAGGGGGCGGGCACCCAGGTGGGAGGCGATTGTGTGCGCCTCCTCGACAAGCTCCCGTGCCGCGCGTCGATCACCATGTCCGGCAAGCATCGCCTCGGCCTGCCGGAATCGCGCATAGGCGGCTTCCCAGGGCTGACGCAGGGTGTCGCGCCGCTGAACGACGTCTGCCCAGAGCGACGGATCGGGCTCGCCTCGCAGGCGGCTGCCCTCCGCCTCCGCAGTGGCGCGTGCCGCTTCGACGATCGGTCCCGCGCCCCCACGCTCGATCGGGGCATCCGTCAGGCGGCGGAGGTGCTCCAGTCGCTCCAGCCCGATGCGCCGTGCCTCGGCCGCTTCCCGCGCGCGGCGGCGCGTCTGCGCCGCCTCCGCCCAGTCCGCTTCGCCGCGGACGGCGTCGCCCAGCAACTCGAGGAGATCCTCGTCCGCGAGGCCTTCGTACAGTGCGACCGCTTCGTCCGCAACTGATCTCGCGTCGGCCAGGCGTCCCGCGGCATATGCCAGCTTGATGCGCGTCTGCAGGGCCCAGCTGCCTGCAAAGGCATCCTCGTAGCCGAAGTCGGTGCGTGACACGCCCCGCTCGGCCTGCTCGACACGACCCTGCCGAACCAGGACATCAACGAAGATCGCCGCCAGCTGACGTGTCTGCATGAGCGTGGAGTCGTGCTCCGCCTCCCGCACGAGCTCCTCCGCCTCGGCCCAGCGGCCCAGGGCACCGAGGGCCGCGACTTTCCCCCATCGCAGGAATGGACGCTGCAGGTCGATGGTGCCGGCGCGCGCGGCGCGCGCCATGCCGGCGTCGGCAAGCTCCAGCGACCGCTCTATCTGGCCAGCCATGAAGGCAAGCTCAACGGTCCGGAAGATGAGCGAGGCAACCACGTACTCATCGGTCACACCCTCTCGCTCGACGATCGACGCCGCCTCGGACCAGGCTCGGTCCGCTTCGTCGAAGTTGAAACGGGAGGCAGACGTGAGGCCCAGGATCGTGAGCGCCCGCACCTCCTGGGCGGGGGCGGCGCAGGCCCGTGCCATCGCCATCCCCTCTTCCGCCTGCCGCTGGGCGACGTCCAGGCGGCCTTCGTGCATGGACTGCACGGCGAGCTCTGCCAGGATGCGGGCCCGCTGGGGGCTCGGCGGCGACTCGGGAACCAGCGCTGCCACTTCCGCAATCGCCTCGCTGAATCCGACCTCATCATCGGTGTACTTGTGCCAGACCGCGAGGTCGAGCAGGAGGTCGACCCGTTCGGTGACGCGCTCGCTGGGCGTCAAGCTGCGAGCCCAGCGCGCGAGGGTCACCGCCTGGTGCCAATCGCCGGCGGCGAATGCGCAACGGGCACCGAAGAGGAGCAGTGACCTCCGCTCCCAGCCCTCCACCACCGCGTCAGAGTCGAGCTCGATCCACAGCCGTAATGCCGTATGGACGTGGGCAAGCGCCTCGGCGAAGGCGAGCGCCTGCCGAGCCTGTACCGCAGCCTGGATGGATGCCTCGAGCGCGAGGGTCCGCTCCCCGGCCAGCAGCGCATGCCGCGCAATCTCAGCTGCAGATCCACCGGCAGCCTGCAGCGAACGCAGGATCTCCGCATGCAGCTCACGGCGCTCGGCGGGCAGGAGCGCGCCATAGGCGAACTCGGCGATGAGCGCATGCCGGAAGGTGAAGCTGCCGCCATCCGCGTGTGCGCGAAGGAGGACGTTTCGCTCGAGCGCTTCGCGAATTGCGTCAGCCACGACAGCCGCGGACAGACCGAGCACCGCGACGAGGCCGTCCTGGGTGACATCGTGGCCAATGGCGGCGGCGGCCGTCACGACTCGACGGCTTTCCGGGGCGAGCTTGGCCAATCGGTCCGCCAGCACGTCCTGCAACGAGGCAGCCAGCACGCGGCCGGTCTGCTGGCCGGCGAGCTCCTCCACGAAGAAGGGATTGCCACCGGACTGGCCGGCGATCGCCCTGGCGCGTGCCGCATCCGGGCGTCGACCCGTGATGCCAGTGAGCTGTTCGGCGACCTCCCGGTCGGTAAAGGGGGGCAGCTCCATCCGCACGACGTGAGGCTGGCGAGCAAGCTCGGCGAGCGCACCGATCAGGCTGTCCCCCGACGGCGGCTCGTCGGTTCGGAACGTCCCGATCATCAGCAGCCGCTCCGCGCCCAGCCGCGCGCCAAGGAATCGAAGGAGATCCAGGCTCGAGACATCGGCCCAATGCAGGTCCTCAAAGACCAGCAGGAGGGGCGTCTCCTCCGCTACCTGTCGCAGCAGGTCGTGCACCTGGTGGAACAGTGACACGCGGTCGTCCGCCTCCGCCTTTCGATTGCCCGCGCTCGCTCGCCGTATCTCTGGCACGATCCGGCCGAGGTCTCCGATCTCAACCGGCCCGGATCCTCCCCTCGGTACCTCGCCGAGCAGGAGCTGACGGAGGATCTCGACGAACGGCGTGAAGGGCAGGGCTTCGACGGAGGCCTCCAGGCATCGGCCCTGAACCACCAGCATGCCCTGCTGCTCCGCCGCACCGGCGGCCTCCCCGACCAACCGAGACTTGCCGATCCCGGCCTCGCCGCCGATCAGCATCAACCCGGGCTCGCCACAGAGGCTCGCGTCGATTGCCGCCTGCAGCTGGGCGCGCTCTGCCACCCGGCCGATGAAGATCGCGCTCGAGACCCGGCGAACCACGGTGTCGATCATGGTCCTCCAGAACCTCCGATTCAATCATCGAGTCGGCCGATGTGACGCACTCTGCAGGCACGACCAGCGCGCCGACATCGGGCAGAACCTCAGATGAGCGAGTCCGGCGGACGCCTGGTCGGCGCGTGATAGCGTCTGGCCACCATGAGCTCGAAGGACGCGGCCGAGACGCGCGACGGCGTGCCGCTGACCAACCTTGACCAGCCGCTCTTCGATGGAGCGGGCGCCACCAAACGCGACCTCGTGGACTACCTCGACGCGGTCAGCGACCGGATCCTCCCCGTGCTCGAGGAGCGTCCGCTGTCGGTGATCCGGGTGCATCGGGGCCAGGAAGCCTTCATGCAGAAGAACGTGCCGAAATACACCCCGCCCTGGGTGAAGACGGTGAAGTGGTGGGCGGAGTCGTCGAAGCGGGACGTCTCGTACGCGCTGTGCAACGACCGGCGGACGCTGCTGTGGTTCGCCAATCAGCGCGCGATCGAGTACCACCCCGCGCTCGTGCGCGTCGACCAGCCGGACCACATCACCCAC
>DASUSP010000273.1:0-8999 GCA_036375035.1 Candidatus Limnocylindria bacterium | reverse complement strand
CCGCGGTGCGGCGCCAGCACCGTCGCATGCTGGCTTCCATCTCCACGCTGCACGACGAGGGCTTCGAACGCGTGGTGCTGCTGGACACCCCCGAGGCCGCCGACGCGGTGGAGGTCGTCAGGGAGGACTGACCCGGCCGCGACCCGGGCACGCAAATGCCCCGAAGGAACTGCGGCCCGGTCCGGTGGTGCGAGACCACCGACCCGGCACCGGAACTCTTGATGCAATCTCGTGATCCGGTATCCGCTGCCCCTTCGGGACGACCAAAGCATAGGGTCCGCGGCGCCGGGCAGGCAATACCGTTTATCCCCGACTTTCGCGGCGAATCTCGCGATTGTCCACAGCGCGTCCCCACTCGCGGGGATGACGATGCCCCGCCGGGGTGCAGGCGGGGCATCGGGACGCCGCCTGCCGGGTCGGTCGGCGCGACCCGGGCCAACCAGGCGACACCACTGCTACTCCCGGAACGTGCCGCGCGTTCAGAGCCAGCCCCGGCGACGGAAGTAGACGACCATGCCGACCAGCAGCGCCAGCATGCCCAGCAGGATGGTCCAGAAGGCCGATTGGTCTCCCTCGCCGGGCACGTGCACGTTCATGCCCCAGATGCTGGCCAGGAGGGTGAGCGGCAGGACCACCACGCTGATGGCGGTCAGAACCCGCAGCACGTCGTTGAGCCGATGCGACAGCACCGACTCGTTGGAAGACTCCAGCGCCTCGACGATCTCCTTGAAGTTCTCGAGCACGTCCCAGATCCGCTCGGAGGCATCGGTCAGGTCGTCGAAGTACACGTCCAGCTCCTCCCCGAAATAGCCCTGCTTGGCGCGCTCGAGCGCCCGGAAAACGCTGCGCTGGGGACGGATCACGGCGCGGAAGTTGATGATCTCCTGCTTGGTGTTGCTGATCTCGCGCACGATCTCGCTGGATCGGCCCTCGAAGATGTCGTCCTCCAGGCGCCGCAGCTTGCGTCCAACGGCGCCCAGCATCGGGAAGCAGGCGTCCACGCATCGGTCCAGGATCTCGTACAGCAGGCGGCCGGAGCCGCCGGCGAACATCTCGGCGCGCACGTCCGGCTGATCGCGCACCCGCTCCCACATGGCGGGCAGCGGCACGATCGGCTCCTCCGGCAGCGTCACCACGAAGTCGGGGCCCACGAAGACGTCCAGCTCGGCCGCGTGCAGGCGCCCGGTCGACTTGTCGAAGCGCGGGAAGTGGACCACCAGGAACAGGTAGTCGTCGTAGACGTCCAGCTTGGGCCGCTGGTTGATGCTGGTCACGTCCTCCAGGTCCAGCGGATGGAAGCTGAACTGGTCGGCCAGCCACTCGGTGTCGGGGGCCTGCGGATCCTCGACGTGGTACCAGCGCAGCCCGGCCGCCTCGACCAGCTCCACCCGCGGCTCGCCCCGCGCGGGCACGCCGCTCTCCGCCACGGGGCCGGCGGCCCGAGAACGCAGCAGGCGCGGAAGCTGTCTCACCGGCGCAGCGTAGCGCCCGGCCGGGCGCCGCGCGGGATCAGCCGCGCGCGCCCCAGCGCTCCCGGTGCACCAGCTCTTCTAGGGGCAACCGCGCCGTACCCGGCCGGGAACGGGGTCGCTCCGCCTCCGGGGCCGCGTGCCCGATGGCCACGACGCTGCGCAGGAGGCGGTCCTCGGGGATCGCCAGCATCCGAGCGGCCGCCTCCCGCGCCTCCTGGTTGACCCAGCCCACCGCGGCGCCGAGGCCGAGCGCGGCGGCGGCGAGCAGGATCCTCTCGGTGACACGGCCCTCGTCGTAGGCGTGCAGCACCGCGCGGTCCGCGGGCATCACCACAGCGATCGCGAGCGGCGCGCGCGCGACCTGCGGGGCGTTGGGCATCAGTTCGGACAGCTGCCGGAGCGTGCCACGGTCGCGGATCACCACGAACCGCCAGGGCTGCAGGTTCTGCGCCGAGCCGGTCCAGCGGGCGACCGCCAGGATCTCGTTCACCAGCTCGTCCGCGACCGGCTCGTCGGCGAAGTGTCGCACCGCTCGCAGGCGCCGCATGACGCGAGTCAGGGAGTTTCCGTCGGCTGCCATGCGGGACAGCCTAGCGGGTGCTGCGCGCGGGACGCGAGCCTGGCTCAGCCCGGGCTCGGCTCAGCCGCTCCGTCGCGCGAACGCGGCCAGGCTGTTGTCGACCCGGTAGTCGCAGATCACCCTGGGGCTCGTGCCGTCGCTCATCGAGCGCATGTGCCCGCAGGTGAAGCAGTTCTCCAGGTCGGTGTCGCCGCGGACCGGGCACCCGACCCGACCGTAATCGACCAGCAGGGCTCGTCCCCGCGCGCGGAACCAGCTGCGCGGATCGAGGGAGCGCATGCACCAAGGATGCGGACCGCCCAATGACAGCGCATGCGCCGAACGGCCCGAAGCGAACGGTCATCCGGCCCGCATTCGGATGGATTCGGCGTCACGGGCTCAGGGCCGGCCCGTGGTCCCCGGGCGCCGGGCCGGTGTGCTCCTGGTCGTGCGCGATGGGGACCGCCGCGGACATGCGGCGCCCAGTGACGATCGCCAGCACCAGCGTGATCAGCATCAGCAGGTCCGCGATGAGGATTCCCGGCGCCAACCCGAGCGGTCCCCGCGCGCTGAGCGCAACCACCCCGCCCGCCAGGCCGGTACCGACCGCGATCCCGAGCGTGTTCGCGACCTGGACCGATGCCGATGCCGCCCCCTCGCGGCCCGGGGACGCCGACTCGATCACGGCCAGGGTCGTGGTCGAGTAGGCGAGGCCCATGCCCAGGCCGCCAACCGCCCACGCGGCCGCCGCGGTGAGGACCGGCGGCACGGCGAAGATCGAGACCGTCGCCACCAGGCCGATGCCCGCACCCACCAGGATGAGCCCGGCCACGGTGACGGTCCTGCGTGAGCGGCGGGTGGCAAGGCGCGCCTGCAGCCACGACCCGGCGGCCCAGGTCACGGCCGCCGCGGTGAGGGCAAGGCCGCCCGCCACGGTCCCCGCTCCCCGGACGGAGGCCACGGCCAGGGGGATGAAGGCCTCGACCCCGAAGAACGCCACGCTGAGCAGCGCCAGCGTGGCGACGGCCGCCCCGCGCGGCGTGCGGGCCAGGAGGTCACCGTCCGGCATGAGCCGCCGCAGCGGGCGCGCGATGAGGAGCAGCCCGGCGGCCGCGCTGATCAGTCCTGGGAGCAGCGCGCCCCAGGTGGTCGCCGCCAGCACGGCGCCCGCGCCGAGGGCCAGCTGCAAAGCGTCACGGATCGGCTCGGCCGCGCGACCGCGGGTCGACCGCTCCCGCGCCGGGGCGGAGAGGCGCGCCAACGGCCCGACCACGGCGGCGGCCGCCACCGGCAGCAGCGGGGCCAGGCCGATGAACGCCCAGCGCCAGTCAAGCTCCTGGCTGATCCAGCCGGCCAGTGCCGGCCCCACCAGGCCGGGCAGGACCCACGCGCTGCTGATGACCGCGATCATGCGCGGCTGCGCGGCTGGCGTGTAGCCCCGGGCGATCGCCACGTAGGTGATGGCGGCGATCGATCCGGCGCCCACGCCCTGCACCACGCGACCGGCCACGACCCACTCCATCGAAGGCGCCAGGCCGGCGACCAGCAGGCCGCCGGCGAATGCCGCGGTGCCGGCCACGAACGGGATCAACGGACCGCGGCGGTCGGCCTCGGCGCCGGCCAGCGCGATGCCGACCAGGTTGCTCAGCCAGAACCCGGAGAAGGCCCAGCCGTAGAGCTCCAGGCCGTACAGCTCGTCGAGCGTGGCCGGCAGGATGGTGGGGACGGCCAACCCCTCGAAGGCTACCGCCGTGACCATCGAGACCAGCCCCACCGTGAGGAGTTTGCGGCCCGGGCTCCACGCGCCTGATCGGGCGGGAGCTGTGGCGGGATCGATCACCTGGCGTGCAAGGATAGTGGTATACCCCCCTCTTACAGGGGCGAACCGTGGGGCATTGCAGGGAGGTGAGCGCGTGTCGGTCCTCAGAACCTACGTGACCTGGATCGCGGCCGTGGCGGCGATCATCCTGATCTGGCTGCAGCTCCCCGAGGACTGGCCCATCAGCCGTCCCGAGGATCCGCTGAACCCGATCCTGACCTGGGTCTTCTGGATCCTCTCGATCGCGGTGGTGCTGATCCTCTTCACCGACCGCAGCACGCCCGAGTCGGAGCGGGTGGAGGTGGAGGGGCCGAACTTCGCCCGATACCTGTTCTCGAACACGCGAGCCGGCCTCTTCTGGCTGCCGATCCGACTCTTCCTGGGCTTCTCCTGGCTCGTCTCGGGATGGGGCAAGTTCACCGATCCCGACGGCTCATGGGTCGGCAGCAACGCCGGCACCGCGCTTGCGGCGTACTGGGAGCGCGCCGTATCGATTCCCGAGGCGCCTGCGCGGCCGCCGATCACCTACGACTGGTACCGCGACTTCATCCAGTTCCTCCTGGACGGCAGCCACCAGGACTGGTTCACCTACTTCATCGTGTTCGGGGAGCTGCTCGTCGGCATCGGGCTGATCCTGGGCGCGCTGACCGGCATCGCGGCGTTCTTCGGTGCGCTGATGAACATGTCGTTCCTCCTGGCCGGCTCGGCGTCCAGCAACCCGGTGCTGTTCACCGCCGCCATCGGGCTCATGCTCGCCTGGCGCGTGGCCGGCTACTACGGCCTCGATCGCTACCTGCTGCCGATGCTCGGCACGCCGTGGCGGGCCCCGGTCGAGACCAGGGTGGAACCGCGCACCCCGTCCTGATCTGCGCCCCTTCGGAGCCCGAGGCGTCCGGCTCCCCGCCGGGCGCCTTTCCTTCGTCCCGGACCCGGTCGGCGTTCGTGACGGGCGACCCGGCCGCTTGTGACCTGTGGCCTATGCATCGGTGCCCGGTCAGGGTCAGGCTGACGGCAGACCCGGGACGCAACGAACCCGGCCGGAGCGCGGAGGTCACATCAGATGCCCACCAGGTCCGAGGCGCGGGTCGGCAACATGATGAGCGTGGACCCGGTCGTCGTGGACGCCGAGTCGCCAATCACCGATGCCGAGCAGCTGATCAAGAGCTACCGCATCAGCGGCCTGCCGGTCGTGGCTGACGGCGTGCTGGTGGGTGTCCTGAGCCAGACCGATCTGCTCAACGCGCGCTCCAGCGAGCTCATCGGCGCCAACTGGGACCGCGTGAAGGTCCGCCACCTGATGTCGCGCCCGGCGGTGACGGTCCACCTCAACACCAGCGTGGAGCGCGCCGCGCGGCTGATGCTGGAGCGGCACATCCATCGGCTGGTGGTGGTGGACGAGGAGGAGCTGCCCATCGGCGTGCTGACCAGCACCGACCTGCTGCGCACCCTGCTGCCCGACGAGGATCCGGCGCGGCTGCGCAGCTGACCCGAGGGGCTGGCTGGCGTTCACGCCCCCTTCACGCCACCGTCACACCCTGGGGCTAGACTGGCACGCATGTTCTCCTTCGGACGCAAGTCACGCATGCCCGAGCCGGCCGAGACCCTTCCCGGCCGTCCCGACCCGATCCCCACCGCCGAGCGACACGCCCTCAGCGGCGTCCCCCTGACGGGTCCCTACCCCGATGGCGCGGAGATCGCCGACTTCGCGCTGGGCTGCTTCTGGGGCGAGGAAAAGCTCTTCTGGGAGCAGCCGGGTGTCATCGTCACCGCCGTCGGCTACCAGGGCGGCACGACCCCGAATCCGACGTACAAGGAGGTGTGCACCGGAATGACCGGCCACGCCGAGTCGGTGCGGATCGTCTTCGACCCCTCGCAGATCAGCTACGAGCGGCTGCTCAAGCTCTTTTGGGAGGCGCATGACCCGACCCAGGGCTTCCGGCAGGGCAACGACGTCGGGACGCAGTACCGCTCCGCGATCTTCACCCACTCCGAGGAGCAGCAGCGCCTGGCCGAGGCGTCGCGCGAGATGTACCAGGCCGAGCTGGCGAAGGCCGGCTACGGTGAGATCACCACCGAGATCCGTCCCGCGCCCGCGTTCTACTTCGCCGAGGACTACCACCAGCAGTACCTGGTCAAGAACCCCAGCGGCTACTGCCCGGTGCACGCTACCGGCGTGAAGCTTTCCGGCCCCATCGTCCGAATGGAGCAGGTCTAGGCTACGGCGCCTGCCGTCGACGGAACCAGATGGCCAGAATGCCGCCTGCGATGGCAACGACGATCACGGTGATGATCATGATCTGGGTCGTGTCCATGTCACCCTCCTTTGTGGGGCCTGTCCGGCCCGCGAGATAAGCATAAGGCCTCTGCCTACGTCATTCGCGATGGTGCGCATCGGCGCATGGACGTGGAGCGCTCGGCCTGGCGGCCATTTGCCGTGGCCGGCGTCATCGCACTCTTCTCAGAGCGCACGCGGCGAGCGTAGACAAGGCCCGATCCGTACAGGTCGCTCCTGGCGTCAGGACGAAGGCGAAGAGCTCCAGCGCTCGGTGATCTCGAGGCCCCGTTCGCGGAACGCCTCGAGGAACCGACCGGCGGACATTGCGCGCTCGACCGGGTGCACGCCGGGCTCCACGCTGCCGTCGGCCACGAAGCCGGCCATGATCGCCGCGTGCCAGCCGGTCAGGCGTTCCATGGCCGAGAAGCCGGTTAACGGGTCGTATCGATCCACCAGGTCGAGCGTGAGCCCGATCTCCTCCTCGCCGCGCCGCCCGCGACCAACCGCGCGCATCACGCACACGTCCTCGCTCCGCGGCGCGGAGAGCATCGGTCCAAGGAGGGCGTGATAGAAGGCGCGTGGACTGAGGCGGCAGCCGTCGACCTCCATCGGCTCCTCGGAGAAGAGGCCGAGGTCGCGGAAGGCTCGGAAGGCCTCGATGTGCCCGGGGTAGCGCAGCGTCTTGTTCTCGTAGACCTGCAGGCGCCCCTCCAAGCTGTACGGCACCGTCGAGGTTCCGCCCGAGGTCACGAACGCCTCAAGGGGACCGATGCCCTCGAAGTCCAGCGTCTCGACCTCGCCCAGCGTCGGCACCGGCGTCACGCGCCCGTCCCGCAGGAAGAGCGCCTGGCCGTCGTACTCGTTGGTCAGCCCGTTGATGTCGAAGGTGGACCGATACCCCCACGGCGCGTCCCGGTCCTGCGGCAGGCCACCGTCATAGAGGCGCACCTCGGCCGGCGTCACGCCGGCCGCCTCCAGCTGATCGACCACGTACATGCCGAAGGTGGTGTTGAGCCCGGGTCCCATGCCGCAGTCGGGCACCACGGCGATCCCGGCGTCCCGCGCTTCGGCATCGCGCTCGAGCTGCAACAGCACCGTTGGCGTGTGGCCGCCCAGGTCGACCATGCCCGTCCGCGACTCGATGGCGGCCGCGGTGCAGCCCGCGATGAATCGATACGGGACGGCGCACACAACGGCGGTCAGCGGCGCCAGGGCCGCGACCAGCGCGGCATGGTCGGTCACGTCGAGCGCCTGGGGGCAGGCGACCTCGCGGTTGGCCAGGCGGTTAATGCGCCCCGATGCCGCCGCGGCTGCACCCGCATCGGCGTCGAACATGACCACCAGGTCCGCGTCCTGCGCCACGGCCAGGTCGTACGCCGCGGCCGTCCCCTGCCGCCCGCTGCCCAACACTCCGAATGTCGCCACGTACACACCTCTCGTCTCGTTCCTGTGCCGAGGGTGCGAGCGCGGGAATATGTCGCGCAAGTGACGTTGGTCACGAGCGCTGCGGGGGCGAGGCGCTACAGCTCCGAGTGGCAGCGGGGGGCGAGGCGCAGCGGACGCGCGTAGTACGCGTCGATGTGGTCGCGGTCGAACTGGTGGAGCGTCGTCGGACCGTCCGGCGTGTCGGCGTGCATGCAGGTCGCCGCGGCCGGGCCATCGGTCCGGGGCGGGTTGCCCCAATGACGCAGCCCCACCGAATGCCCGATCTCGTGGCAGGCCAGGTGGGTCCGGCTGTCGTCATCGGCGAAGAAGGCGAAGTAGCGGGCGTTCAGGTTGAAGTGCAGCTCCTGGTGGCGACACCAGCGGTCGCCGCGGGCGTTGGTGCCCTGCGGCGCGTCGGGCGGGCAGTTCACCCATCCGGCCGCACCGTTCTGGCCCCAGTCGGCGGCGAAGACGAGGACGTCGGTGCGGTCGGTGATCTGGTCGTCCTCGATCATGCGCAGCGCCGTCGGCTCGTAGGCCTCGCGCATGGCGCGCCGCACGCTCTCAGCCAGGTCCGCGGGCACCGAGGCGTCGATGTACACGTGATGCCGGTCGTCGTCCCCCACGCTCACGCAGCGCGGGGGCGTCACGGGCCGGTTGCAGTCCAGCAGCGAGCCGAGCTCGGCGCCGCCGTGCTCGGCCGAGGCCGGTGACGGCGCCCCGCCGCTGGCCGCCAGGACCAGGAGCACCAGCGCCGGCAGCACCTTCCCCGCTCGCATCCGATCCGTTCCTCTGTGGAGGCCGCCATGCTCCGGGCCTCCGGCGGCGCTGTCAACCCGGGGTTGCGGCTGCCCCGTCCGACGCTCGTCGGACGGGGGACTACGACGGATGACCGATGAGTCCCCGCCCCAGGCGTCGTCCAATGGCACACGAACCCGCCCTCGCACTCCTACGGAAGGAGCCGATACCGTGTCATCCACGAGCCACGTGCTTCCCCTCGGCCCCCAGTCGCTGCGCGACCGGTTCACTGGCCGTGTGATCCTGTCCGACGATCCGGACTACGAGGCCATGCGCGTGGTGGGTGCCGGAGGGATCCATCTTCGCCCGGCGGTGATCGTTCGCGTGGCGGACGCGGTGGACGTGGCCGAGGCCATCGCCACCGCGCGTGAGCTTGGCCTGGAGCTGGCGGTGCGCAGCGGGGGTCACAGTGGCGCCGGCCACGGGACGACCGACGGCGGGCTGGTGATCGATCTCCGCGAGCTGAAGAGCCTGGAGATCGACCCGGATGCTCGGACCGCGTGGGCCGGCTCGGGACTGACCGCCGGCGAGTACACGGCCGCGGCGGCCGAGCGCGGCCTGGCGACCGGGTTCGGCGACACCGGCTCGGTGGGCCTGGGCGGCCTGGTCACCGGCGGCGGCATCGGCTACCTCTCGCGCCGCTGGGGCCTC
>DASUSP010000272.1:0-3546 GCA_036375035.1 Candidatus Limnocylindria bacterium | reverse complement strand
CGGCCCTACCATCCTCGCGGTCGTGCTAGGCGGGGAACTAGCGGTGCCCTGCACCCGCAATCCGCTACAGCGGGGCTGAATCCCCGGCCGAGGCCGTCGAGCCTCCGCCTCCCACGAGATCGCCCGACGACGAAAGTCGGGTCCCACGCAGCGAAGGCCCGTGAACCCCGTCAGGTCCGGAAGGAAGCAGCGGTAAGCGACCGCCTTCGGGTGCCGTGGGGCGACCTGGCTGGAGCCGGGCGATTCTCGCGGTGTGGTTGGCTCGCGATCGACGCCGGGTGCACGACCATTCATCACGCATCGCCTGCCGGCCCGATGGGGATCGGTGTACGGTACGGAAGCCATGTCGACGCCCCTCCCCAACGAACCGATCCAGCCCGAGCCGGACGTCGACCGCCACCGCGCGCTGTACCGCCGCTGGCGCTCGCAGCGCTTCCGCGAGGTCATCGGGCAGGAGCCGATCGTGGAGACCCTGCGCCGGGCCGTCGCCACCGACCGGACCGCCCACGCCTACCTGTTCGTGGGGCCGCGCGGCACCGGCAAGACCAGCACCGCGCGCATCCTGGCGAAGGCCATCAACTGCACCAACCGCGGCGAAGACGGCGAGCCGTGCGACGCCTGTCCGGCGTGCGTGGCCATCCGCGAGGGCCGGGCCATGGACGTGATCGAGATCGACGCCGCCAGCCACGGCCTGGTCGAAGACGCGCGTGACCTGGTGATGCGCGCGCTCACCGCTCCATCGGAGCTGCGACGGCGGGTGTACATCATCGACGAGGTCCACATGCTCAGCACGCACGCCTTCAACGCGCTGCTGAAGATGGTCGAGGAGCCGCCGGACCACGTCGTCTTCGTCCTGGCCACGACCGATACCCACAAGGTGCCGGCCACCATCATCAGCCGCACCCAGCGCTTCGATTTCCGCCGGCTTGGGACCGATGCCATCGCCGGCAAGTTGTCCCGCATCGTCGCCGCCGAGGGCGCCGAGGCCGAACCGGAGGCGCTGGCGCTCATCGCGCGGCTGGCGGACGGCGGGATGCGCGACGCCGAGTCGCTGCTGGACCAGGTGCTGGCCTTCGCCGGCGACCGCGTCACCGAGGCGCAGGTCCGCGAGGCGGTCGGCCTGGCCGATGACGAGGCGATCGCCGCGCTGCTGGCGGCGTACCGCGGCGGCAATGCGCCGGCGGCCCTGGACGTCATCGAGTCGCTGGCCGACCTGGGCCGGGACATGGCCCAGGTGGCGGCGCAGGCCGAGGTGGAGGCGCGACGCCTGCTGCTGTCGGCCACTGACGACCCGGCCGCCGCGGGGCGCCTGGCGACGATCCTGCGCACCCTGGCCGAGGCCGCCGGCGCGGGCGCGCGCGAGGGGCGCGCGCGCCTGGCCATGGAGCTGCTGGCGGTAGAGTCAATGGCCGGTGCGCCGGCGGAGCGTCCCGCCACGGCCACGGCCGGGGCCAAGGTCGAGGCCGCTCCGCGGCCGGCGTCGAGTCACGCCGCCCGCCGTCCCCCGGCTGCCGCAAAGCCGGCCCCAGAGCCAGGCCCCGAACCGGAGCCAGCCGCCGCCTCGGCGACGGCACCGGCCGCGGATGCCGCCCCGGCGGCCATGCGCCCCGAGCTGGCCGCCGTGACCGCGCGCTGGGTGGAGGTCATCGAGCGCGCCACGCCGGCCATCAAGCCCCTGCTGCGCGAGTGCCGCCCCATCGGCCTCGACGGCGTGCGCCTGACCCTGGCTTTCCCAGAGGAGCGGCGGTTCATGCGCGAGAAGGCCAGCACCCGCTCCGCGGCCATCGAGCAGCTCCTGGCCGAAGTCCTGACCGGCAGCTGGGCGATCGAGTGCGTGACCAGTAACGTGGAGCTGGAGCCGCTTTCCGTGCAGCAGGCCGTGGCCGGCGATCCCGACGATTCGGACGGCCAGGCGCTGCTGGAGGGCGTGCTGCGCATCACCGGGGGAGAGCTCGTCGACGTCCCCGAGGTCCGCTGACCGCCCGGTCATCGGTCCTGCAAAGCCATCCGCACGGAGAACTCGCGTGAACATCGGTCAGATCGCCAAGATGGCGCAGCAGATGCAGAACCAGATGGCGCAGGTCCAGCAGGAGCTGCGCGAGGCGACCCTGGAGGCAACCGCCGGTGGCGGGGCGGTCCGGGTGGTCATCACCGGTGCGCAGGAGGTCCGGTCGATCGAGATCGACCCAAGCGCCGTGGACCCCGACGAGGTCGAGATGCTCCAGGACCTGGTGGTGGCCGCGGTCAACGACGCGATCGCTCGCAGCAAGGAGCTTGAGCGCGAGCGGATGGGATCGGTGGCCGGCGGCCTGGGTCTGCCAGGGCTCGGCGACCTGGGCGGTCCCGGCGGCCCGCAGACCCCGCCAACGATCCGCTGAGCCCCCGACGGTGAGCGGCCTGATCGCGCCGGTGGCACGGCTGATCGACGAGTTCAGCCGGCTGCCCGGCGTCGGGCGCAAGACGGCGCAGCGCCTGGCGTACCACGTCCTGCGCGCGCCCGCCGACGAGGCCCGATCCCTGGCCGCCGCCCTGGTGGCAGTCAAGGAGGAGGTCGACTACTGCAGCGTGTGCTGCAACATCACCGACCGCGGTGTCGACCCATGCTCCATCTGCGCCGACCCGCGCCGCGACCCGGGGCGGATCTGCGTGGTGGAGGAGCCGCTCGACGTGCTCGCGATCGAGCGCACCGCCGAGTTCCGCGGTCGCTACCACGTCTTGCACGGCGCGATCAGCCCGCTCGACGGCATCGGGCCGGACCGCATCCGGGCCCGGGAGCTGGTGGCACGGGTCACCGGCGGCGAGGTGGGCGAGGTGATCCTGGCCACCAACCCGAACCTGGAGGGCGAGGCCACCGCCATGTACCTCGCAGACCTGCTGGCGCCGCACGTCGCCAACGTCACGCGCATCGCGCGCGGGCTGCCGGTCGGCGGCGACCTGGAGTACGCCGATGACGTGACCCTGATTCGATCCCTCCAGGGGCGCCGCCAGATCGAGCGGACGTAGTCGGCGCGAACCCTTGACCGATTAGAACCGCTGTTCTATACTGGATCGGCAGCATCGTCCGCGCCGGCGGTGCCGTACGCTCGCCTCGAGCTCGCTTGACAGCCCTCAGGGCGTGCTCTACAGTCGTTCATCGCGCCGGTTTCTGCCGGCGGGCGTCGCAAGAACGGCGGTCCACCTCGGATCGCGCCGCTTGTCGCCAGGACTTCCGAACTTCACGGAGGCCTTCAAATCGAACGAAGCCGATCCCGGTCGGCGCGTGACCTTAACAGCTGAAGAGTGACAGGAACCCACACGAAGTCAGCGGGATCATCGTCTGAACTGTGAACGGTGGTGGAGCCTTCGGGCAAGACCACTGTTTTTTGTTCGGAGAGTTTGATCCTGGCTCAGGACAAACGCTGGCGGGGTGCGTGAGACATGCAAGTCGAACGAGGTTCCATCGGGCTTGCCTGGTGGAACCTAGTGGCGGACGGCTGAGTAACGCGTAGGTGACCTGCCCGGAAGTGGGGAATAACTGCCCGAAAGGGTGGCTAATACCGCATGTGG
>DASUSP010000271.1:0-2881 GCA_036375035.1 Candidatus Limnocylindria bacterium | reverse complement strand
TGCTCGAGGAGCTCGGGCCGGTGGTGAGCAAGGTGCGAGTGATCCGGATCCCGGCCGGCAAGGACCCCGACGAGTTCATCCGGACCGATCCGGACGGGTGGCGCACCGCGGTTGCCGAGGCGGAGGAGCTCCTCCCGTACTTCATGCAGCGCGCCGCCTCCGAGGTGGACATGCGCCAGGCCCAGGGTCGCAGCGCCTACACCCGCCGCATGCTCGACCTGCTGCGCCGCATCCCGGACCGCGTCGAGCAGGACTCCTACGTCCCGCAGCTGTCGCGGCTGGCCGGCATCGACGAGCGCATCCTGCGCGACGAGCTCACGCGCGGCCCGCGGCCGGAGCCGATCCGCGGATCGGGCGACGGTCGCGCACCCGAGCCCGAGCCCCGGCTCGGCCCGCTCGAGCGGGAGGCGCTCACGCTCCTGCTCCTCAACCCGGCGCTGGCGGCCGAGCTGCCGGAGGGCGAGGCGCTGCCGATCCGCGACGAGGCGGGACGGACGCTGGGCGAGGCCTGGCGTCGCGCCGCTGCCGAGGGTGGGGGCACCCGCGACCTCGAGGCCTTCGTGGCCGCGCTCGATGCGGCCACGGCCGACCTGGCGCGCAGCCTGCTGGCATCGGCCCGGGCGCGCGGCGTGCGACCGGACGCGGAGTCGGACCGGGAGGCACTGCGCGTCTGCCTGCTGCGCCTCCGCGTCAGCGAGACCGAGGCGCGCATGAGCGACCTGCAGGCGCTCATCCGTGCGAGCGCGGAAGACGATGACGACACACCAGACATTCGAGTCCTGGAGCTCCAGTTCCAGGCGCTCACGCGCGAGCGCGAGCAACTCATGAGAGCGATCAGAGGTCCGGCCCTGGCGGCTGGCGAGAGGAGGAGCTGAGCGTGGCATCCACGACCACCCGCAAGCGCCCGGCGGCAACGGACGCGACGAACGGATCGGCCGCGACGAAGCCGGCAGCCAAGGCGACCACCGCCAAGCCGGCAGCGCAGCCGACCGTCAAGGCGACCACCGCGAAGCCAGCGGCCAAGCCCGCGGCCAAGGCGACCACCGCGAAGCCGGCAGCCAAGCCGGCCGCCAAGGCGGCCGCCCCCACGTCCGGGACGAAGGCTGCGAAGGCGACCACCACGAAGGGCGCCGCTTCCAGGCCGGCCGCGACGGATGCCGCCCCGAAGGGCACCGCCACGAAGGCGACCGCCACGAAGGCGACCGCCACGTCCAGCGCGAAGCCGGCCGCGAAAGCGGCAAAGGTGGCTGCCCCCAAGGCGGGTGGCAAGCCCGCGGCGGGCCGCAACGGCGGTGCACCGGCCGAGGCGCAGTCCGCCGCGGTCACCGATCTGCTGACCGTCGGTCGCGAAGAGGGCTTCCTGACCCACGACCAGATCCTGGAGGCGATGCCGCAGCCGGAGGCCCAGATGGGCCAGGTCGAGGAGCTGTACGCCGCCGCCGAGGAGGCCGGCATCGAGGTCCTCGACGAGCAGAACCAGCCGACGCTCATCGGTGAACGCGACGAGGAGGAGACCGAGCAGGCCCCCGCCGGCGTGGCGAAGCCGAAGGAGGCGGAGGAGGACCTGGAGGCGCTCGCCGCCGACATCATCGGCATCGACGACCCGGTCCGGATGTACCTCAAGGAGATCGGCAAGGTCGCGCTCCTCACCGCCGAGGAGGAGGTCGTCCTCGCCAAGGCGATCGAGCTCGGTGAGCTCATCGTCGAGGAGCCGGCCCGCGCGCTGGTGAACCTGTTCGCGTGGGTCACGCTCGACACCGAGCCGAAGGCCCGCAGCATGGCCGCCATGCGCGCGTTCGACCTGCCGCGCGAGTCGCCGCGGGTGACCCACGAGGCGATCGACTGGTGGACGAAGCGCAAGCGCAAGACGATCGAGCCGCCGACCATCAAGCTCTCGAAGGCCCGCAAGGCTGCGAACCTCGACGACGATGCGCGCACCCGCCTGATGGAGGCGGAGTCGATCCTCAAGGTGCTCGCCGCCGATCCCGCCCAGGGCATCCGCGACGCGATCCTGTTCGGGGCCACCTATCGGTTCCGCTCGATCAGCCACGCCGGAGCGGCCGAGCTGGTGGAGCTGGAGAAGTGGGCGCGTGAGACCGCCCAGGAGATCGTCAAGGAGTACATCGAGGCCGGCAACGACAACGAGTATCTCCACAGCCTCGGCTACGATCCGACCATCCCGCTCGACGTGCCGCTCGAGAAGCGCACCGGGCGCCTGGTCGAGCAGTCGACCGATGCCCGAAAGCGGCTGACCGAGGCGAACCTGCGCCTGGTGGTCAGCATCGCCAAGAAGTACATCGGTCGCGGCATGAGCTTCCTGGACCTCATCCAGGAGGGGAACATCGGCCTCATCCGGGCGGTGGAGAAGTTCGACTACGAGAAGGGCTTCAAGTTCTCCACGTACGCCACGTGGTGGATCCGGCAGGCGATCACCCGCGCCATCGCGGACCAGGCGCGCACCATCCGCATCCCGGTCCACATGGTCGAGACGATCAACCGCCTCATCCGCGTCTCCCGCCAGCTCCTCCAGGAGCTGGGCCGCGAGCCGACGGTCGAGGAGATCGCCGAGGCGATGTCGAAGGGCCAGGAGGTCCAGGTCACGCCGGAGAAGGTCCGCGAGATCATCAAGGTCAGCCAGGAGCCAGTGTCCCTCGAGACGCCGATCGGCGAGGAGGAGGACTCCCACCTCGGCGACTTCATCGAGGATCGCGGCGCCCTGGCCCCGGCCGAGGCCGCCTCGCACCAGCTGCTCAAGGAGCAGGTCGAGGCGGTGCTCGACTCGCTGTCCGGCCGCGAGCGGCGCGTCCTGCAGCTCCGGTTCGGGCTGGAGGACGGGCGCTCCCGGACCCTCGAGGAGGTCGGCAAGGAGTTCAACGTGACC
>DASUSP010000270.1:0-3305 GCA_036375035.1 Candidatus Limnocylindria bacterium | reverse complement strand
GCCTACGGGGAGTCGACCGCCGGCTGATGGCCTACTCGCCCCACACCGAGGCCGATCACCGGCGCATGCTGGACGCGATCGGCGCCCCGTCGATCGAGGACCTCTTCGCGGACATTCCCACCGCCGTCCGTGCGCGGAGCTTCGACCTCCCAGCGCCGCTCACCGAGCAGGAGGTGCGGGCCGAGCTGACCCGGATCGCCAACCGCAATGCGCTGCCGCGCATCAGCTTCCTGGGCGCCGGCGCCTACCGCCACCTGGTCCCGGCCGTGGTCGGCGAGGTCATCGGTCGCGCGGAGTTCGCCACCGCGTACACCCCGTATCAGCCGGAGGTCAGCCAGGGCACGCTGCAGAGCATCTACGAGTTCCAGTCAATGGTCTGCGAGCTGACCGGCATGGAGGTGGCCAGCGCCAGCCACTACGACGGCGCCACCGCCACCGCGGAGGCGGCCCTGATGGCCTGCCGGCTGACGCGTCGCGACCGGGTGCTGGTCTCGACCGCGGTCAGCCCCCAGGTGCGGCGCGTGCTGCGCACCTACTGCTCGGGACCGGGGATCGAGGTGGTGGAGGTGCCCGCCGACCTGGCCGAAGGCGGCAGCGGCCTGACCCCGGTGGAAGCGGCCGAGTCGCTCCTGGACGAGACCGTCGCCTGCCTGGTGGCCCAGCAGCCGAACTTCTTCGGCGGCATCGAGTCCATGCGTCGCCTGGCCGATGCGGCCCACGCCGCCGGCGCACAGCTGGTCGCCATGGTGGAGCCCACTTCCCTGGCCATCCTGGAGGCGCCCGGTCGCTACGGCGCCGATATCGTGACCGCCGAGGGACAGCCACTCGGCATCCCGCTCTCATTCGGTGGCCCATACGTGGGGCTGATGGCCGCCCGCATGGCCTCGGTGCGCCAGATGCCCGGTCGCCTGGTGGGCTCCACCCGGGATGCCCAGGGGCGCAAGGGTTACGTGCTCACCCTCCAGGCGCGCGAGCAGCACATCCGACGCGAGAAGGCGGCCTCGAACATCTGCACCAACCAGGCGCTCTGCGCCCTGGCCGCCACCGCCTACCTGACCGCGGTCGGGCCCGATGGGCTGCGCGAGGTCGCCGAGGTGTCGATGACCCAGGCGCGCCACCTGGCCGCGGCGCTGGAGGGCGCCGGCCTCGGTGAGCGCCGCTTCGCGGCACCCTACTTCGCCGAGGTGGCGATCCGCGTCCCGGGCGCGTCGCGCCTGCACGCGGCGCTGGCCGAGCGCGGCATCGTGGCCGGCCACCCGCTCTGGAACGATTACCCCGAGCTGACCGATACGCTGCTGTTGGCCGCCACCGAGCTGACCACCGACGACGAGATCGCCGAGCTGGTGTCGGCGATGGGGGAGCTGGTCGAATGAGCGTCACCGAGCGCCCTGCGGCGCCGGCCGACGCCTCCGGCCGGGGCCAGGCTTTCGCCTCGCCTGCGGCCGGCGAGGAGCTGACGGTGGTCGAGCCCCTTGTCTTCGAGGCCAGCGCTCCTGGCCGGCGGGCGGTGCGCTTTCCGGCAGCGGGTGAGGCCGCCGTCCAGGCCGCCGCCACCCAGCCCGAGCTGCCGGCCGAGGCGCTGCGCTCCGCCGCCCCGCGCCTGCCCGAGGTCAGCGAACTGGATCTGCTGCGCCACTTCAACCGGCTCAGCCACCTGAACCACGCCATCGACCTGGGCTTCTACCCGCTCGGGTCGTGCACCATGAAGTACAACCCCAAGGTCAACGAGTGGGCCGCCTCGCTCAACGGCTTCGCGGCGTCGCACCCGCTCGACCCGGCGGCCTGCTCGCAGGGAAGCCTGGAGCTCGAGTGGCTCCTCGCCGAGCTGCTCAAGGAGATCTCCGGCTTCGCGGCCGTGAGCCTGCAGCCGGCCGCCGGAGCGCACGGCGAGCTGTCCGGGATACTGATGACGCGCGCCTACCATCGGTCCCGCGGCGAGGGCGACACGCGTACCCGCGTGCTGGTGCCCGACAGCGCGCACGGCACCAACCCGGCCACCGCCTCGATGGTCGGCTACGAAACGGTGACCATCCCCTCGAACGATCGCGGCGGAATCGACCTCGATGCGCTGCGAGCGGCCCTCGATCAGCGGACCGCGGCGCTGATGATCACCAACCCCAGCACGCTGGGCATTTTCGAGGACCAGATTGACCAGGTGCTTGACGCGGTCCACGAGGCGGGCGCCATCGCCTACATGGACGGCGCAAACCTCAACGCCATCCTGGGCCAGTTCCGCCCCGGCGAGGCGGGCTTCGACGTGATGCATTTCAACCTGCACAAGACCTTCTCGACGCCGCACGGCGGCGGGGGCCCGGGGGCCGGGCCGGTTGGCGTCGGCGAGCGCCTGGTGCCGTTCCTGCCCGAGCCGATGCCGCTGCTGGTCGCCGGGGACCCGGAGGAGGTGCGCAGCAACGCCTGGGCCGGCCGCTCCACACCCGACGCGCGTTTCGCCCTGGAGGAGCCGGGCTCCCGGCCGGCGAGCATCGGCCGGGTACGGATGCACACCGGCAATTTCGGCATGTTCGTCCGCGCCTATACCTATATACGCTCCAACGGGGCTGCCGGCCTGCGCGCGGTCAGCGAGGACGCCGTCCTGGCGGCCAACTACCTGCGTGTCTGCCTGGCCGATGTCTACGACCTGCCGTACGACCGGGTCTGCAAGCACGAGGTCGTCTTCAGCGGCCGCCGCCAGAAGCGCCGGAACGGGGTGACCACCCTCGACATCGCCAAGGCGATCCTGGACCACGGAATTCACCCGCCGACGATCTACTTCCCGCTGATCGTGGAGGAGGCGCTGATGATCGAGCCGACCGAGACCGAGTCGCTGGAGACGCTCGATCGTTTCGTGGCGGTGATGACCGAGATCGCCGACCGCGCTGCGCGCGACCCGGAGGCGCTCAAGCGCGCCCCAGTCACCACTCCTGTCGGCCGGCTGGACGAGGCGGGGGCCGCGCGACGGCCGGACCTGCGCCACGACTTCGGCGATGCGCAGGCTGCTGGTGAAACCGGCGCCGAATGAACGTCGTCCAGCCCTAACGGGTAGTATTCGGCACCAAGCGGCCGTTGAAGCACGGGGTGCCAGTGGGTACGACGCAGCCGGATGGCCTCGTCGAGCGCATGCAGTCGGGTGACCTGGGCGCGTTCGAGGAGTTCTTCAATACATACAAGCGGCCGGTCTACACGACCGCGCTGGCGATCACCCGTGACCCGTTCCTCGCCGAGGAGATCCTCCAGGATTGCTTCGTCAAGGCCTACCGAGTTCGCGACCGGTTGCGGACCGATGTTTCGCCGCTCCCGTGGCTGCA
>DASUSP010000269.1:0-3029 GCA_036375035.1 Candidatus Limnocylindria bacterium | reverse complement strand
GTGGAGACGGTGCTGGCTGAGTTCCCATCCCAGGTGGCCGAGTACCGCGCCGGAAAGCAGCAGATCTACGGCTTCCTGGTGGGGCAGGTCATGAAACGCACCGCCGGCCGAGCGGACGCGAGGCTGGTCAACGAGGAACTGCGCCGCCGCCTGGACGGCTGACTCCCCGGATCGCGGAATAGTCGTCAGATTCCGATCAAAGCCGCACGGGCGCGGCCGAAGGCCTCCTCGCCGTGAAACTCCGGGTTGAGGCCCGCAAGCGACGATGGGGCCATGTGGTCGTCATCCCGTCGCGCGTGCCAGTCTTCGACCTGACCGATGCCGTGGCGCTACCGCGAGGGGCGTCCCGAGCCGCTCCCCTGCGGGTGCTCGCGAAGGATGCGATCGATCTCCGGTCGGAAGCGAAGGCCGGACGAGTGGCGTGACAGCCAGCGCAGGTACTCGGTGTCCTGCGCCGCGATCTCCCGCAGCGTCATGCCGGCGTAGCGACCGAAGTTGAGGCGCGTCTCGTCCGACGCGTCGCCATGGGCCGACGAGCCGGCCGCTTCGGCAGCGGCCTGCATCCTGGCGGACAGGCCTCCACGGCGCTCGGGCTGGTCGCGTTCGAGTTCGCGCTCGGGTGCCGTTCCCGGCCCCATCGGTTGCGCAAGACTGCGCTCGGCGTCGTACTGGTGCCGCTGCTCCGGGTCGCGAAGGACCGCGTAGGCGCGGTTGAGCTCCGACATCCGGTACTCCTCCACGCCGGAGCTATCCCGGTCGGGGTGCAGCCGCCGCGCGAGGACCCGGAACGCGGCGGTGATCACCTCGGCGTCGGCCTCCGGATCGACCTGGAGGATCCGGTAGTAGTCAGGGAGCTGGTTCATGCGTCGCGCTCCCGCATGGCGGCGTGGGCCGCGGCTACCTGGACGCGGAGCAGCCGCGGACGATCGACCTCGATCGCCAGGTCGGAACCATCGGCGACCTCGATCAGCAGCACGCGATCCTGCGCCACCGCCAGGTTCGAGATCCGCTCGAGCTCGATCTCCTCGACTGCCTCGCTGCCGACGTGCACCAGGCGACGCGAGGTCAGGTACAGCGTCCCAACTGAGGGCGGGATGTCCTGGCCACGCTCCACCAGCGCGGTTCGGCGCTCGACGTGGATGACCTCGTTGGGCCAGACCTGAAAGACCTGCTCCGGGTGCTGCTCGAGGACAGGGAGCGGCTCGCGGGCAAGGCGCCGTCGCTCGGCGTCAGCGGCCGCCTCGTCGGCCGCACGCTCCGCGATTGCTCGCCCGTCGGAGAGCGCGGGTTCATCCGCGGGGCCGGCGGTAAAGGGGGGAGCCCCCGGAGTGGAGTCGGGCATTCGGACGCAGTCTACGACTTCGGTTCATCCGCAACGGAACCCAATGACCGGGCGCACTGCCCGGCCATCGGGTTCACCGGAGTCTGAATCTCCGCCGCGAGCGCCCCTCACGCCTCCGCAGCCAGCGTGACGTAGTCGGTCGCCGACAGCACACCGACCGGCCGCCCGGCGGGATCCACCGCCACCAGCCGATGCACCCGGTTCTGAAGCATCAGCCGCGCGGCGTCGATCACCGATACGTCCAGGCCCACCGTCACGGCGGGTGACGTCATCAGCTCGCCGACACGAAGGCCGCTCGGCTTCTTGCGCAGCAGTGCCGCGACGTGAAGACCCGGGCCCCAGACCAGGTCCGATTGCGACAGGACGCCCACCAGGTTCCCGTTGTCGTCCACGACGGGCAGCCCGGTGATGTGGTTCAGCCGCAGGATCTCCTGGGCCTGTTCGATCGACGCATCCACGGACACCGTGATCGGGTCCAGGCTCATCACGTCTCCCACGACCAGGTCCTTCAGATCCAGGGTCATCTGTCCATCCTCGGGTGCTGTGCGCTCCATTGAGCCCGATGGAGCCGCACGGCTTCAGGGCCGATGGGCACCAAAGCCGGGGGCCATCGGTCCCGGACGGGTCAGGGGCTGACCCGCAGAGGCTGGCGGATCGCCTCGCGCTCTGCGAGGAGTCGCAGGATGGCGCCGCGGTACCGGATGCCCGACGAGTGACGGCTCAACCACTGCAGGTACTCCGGGTCGCGCTGGACCAGCTCGCCCAGCGAGTAACCGGCGTAGCGACCGAAGTCGATGCGGGTCGCGCCGAGGTGCCCCGGGTCCTGGGCATTCATCCGCTCGGCCAGGGTGTTGCCCTGCCCCGGACCGACAGCGACCCTGCCAGGGTCCGTCGCCCCGGTCTCGGCCGCCTGTGCGGTCAGGCGCTCGTCGTACTCTCGGCGCTTGACGGGATCGGTCAGGACCGCCAGAGCGCGATCCAGCTCTTTGCGGCGGTACTCGTGGACGCCAGTGATGTCCGTCTCGGGGTGCAGCCGCGCGGCGAGCACCCGATGGGCCGCCCGGATGACGTCGTCGTCCGCCGCCGGGTGCACCTGCAGCAGTTGGTAGTAGCTCTTGTCGGGCATCGTCCCGTGCATCCCCACTTGTCAGGCGCGCCAGCCCTGTGCACGGCAGCCATGCGCGGCGCGGCTGCAGGACCCCCTGCAATCTGCGCGCCACTACGGCACGTCAGGGACACTATCCTCCCCCGGAGGCTTGACGGCAAGCCCTGGATATGACGATGGCCCGAGGTCACTCCCTCGGGCCATCGCAGCAAGGTGGTTGTGGCTGGGGCTCAGCGCCCCCCGCGCCCGTTGCCGTGGCCCCTGCCGCTATTGCTCTTGCCCTCGGGCTTGTTCTTGCCGGGCGCCCGATCGTGGGCCTGTCCGGACTTCCCGGGGCCGGCCGATGCGTCCGCGTCTTCGGTGTCGGCCGATTCCGTCTCGGCCTCGGCCTCGCTTTCGCCCTCCGTCTCCTCGTCGGTCTCCCAGCAGGTGACCCGTGCGGCCTCGCTCACGGCGCCGCCGTGGTTCTCGTTCAGGCCGCCGACCTCGAGGCTCCAGGCGACCTCGCGCACGCAGTGGCCGTGGTTGCGGTACTCGGACTCCTCGACGAGCTCTTCGGACTCCTCGTCCTCCTCGAGCTCA
>DASUSP010000268.1:0-4961 GCA_036375035.1 Candidatus Limnocylindria bacterium | reverse complement strand
CTGCGCAGGCCGAACGCGAGCACGGCCGCAGTGGCCTGATCGAGCCACTGTCGATCGTCCAGGCCCACCATCACCGGCCGGTTCCCGGCCTGGGAGCCGAGGAGGTCGGCGACCGCGAGCCCAATGGCCCGCTGATCCGGCGGGCGCGGTACGTCGGCAAGCAGCAGAGCCGCCTCCAGCGCTCGCCGGCGAGGGGACGGCAGGTTTTCGATCGCCGGAACCAGCGGTGCGAGCAGCTCGTCGAGCGCTGCGTAGGAGAGCGCGACCTCGGGTCGCGCGGCGCGGGCCGTGAGCACCAGCACATCGTCAATACCCGCGACGAGCTCGCGCCACAGCGTCGTCTTTCCGATCCCGGGTGGTCCGGACAGGACCACGGCCGTCGGCCAGGCACTGGGATCGGCCAGGAAGCGTCGCGCCTCTTCGGCTTGCGTCTCGCGACCCAGCGGCCCGTGCCTGGCGATCACGGGAAGAGATCCTGCTCGCGCGGCATGACCAGTGCCGACGCGCCCGGTCCCGGCTCGGCCGCCACGTAGCTGTAGCCGCGCACCACCACCACGGGCCGCTGGTCCACCTTGCCGCCGGCCAGGTCGGCGGAGGAGGACAGCTCGTCGGCAACCGCGATCACCGTCGAGCGCATCTCCCGCCCCTGGACGTCGGGCGTGCCGCGCAGGTCCAGCAGCGCCTCCATCCCCGCCACCCCGATCGCCACGTTCACGATCCCCAGCCGCCAGGGCCGTCCGAAGGTGTCGGAGACGATCACCGCCGGCCGCGCGCCGGTCAGCTCACCCAGCCGGTCGCGGATGCGACGCGCCGAGGCATCGGGGTCCTCCGGCAGGAGGGTCGCCGCCTCCCCGCCGCCAACGTTCGAGACGTCCACCCCGGCGTTGGCGCACACCAGCCCGTGCCGCGTGCGCGAGATGATCAGCCCGCCCTCGGCCATGCGGACGATCTCCGCCGACTCGCGCAGGACCAGCTCCACCTGGCGCGGGTCCTTCCCCCACCGGTCCGCCCACTCGACCGCCTCCGGCCGAGGCTGGACTGTATTCAGCTCGACCACGCGTCCCTCCGCCTTGGAAACAACCTTCTGGGTCACCACCAGCACGTCCTCGTTCACCAGCCCGATGTCGCCGCCGGCTGCCGCCGCGGCGATGAGCTGCCCCAGGTCGTCCCCGGCGCGGACCTCCGGGATGCGCTCGAGGGGAATGAGCGAGATCACGCCGCGTCGCCGAGCTCGAGCCAGCGGGCCAGGTCTGCGGGCGTGTCCAGGTCGAACGCCAGCCCGGGCCGCTCCACTACTTGCAGCGCTAGCCCCGCCTCGGCCGCCGCTTCGCGGTGGCGGGCCAGGGAATCGGTCCCGAAGCGGAAGACGATCGCGTCGGCCGGTGACTGGGCCAGCCCGTTGGTGCCGGTGCCGGCCCGGTCGGGCGCCACCGCCACGCCGCCGCCGGCCGGCACCGCGTCGAGCAGCGCGCGAACGTCGTCCGGGGACAGGTTCGGCAGATCGCCGTGCAGCACGCCCAGCAGCTCCACGCCATCGGCCACCGCCTCGGCGCGCGCCTGCTCCAGGCCGGCGTTGAGCCCCATCCCGCGCTGGACTGCCAGGCGAGCGCCGCTCTCCTCGACGATGGGCCGCAGCGCCTCCGACGGGGTGATGACGACCACGTCCTCGCACGCCTCGCGGACCACGGCCAGGACACGGGCCAGCAGGGTGCGCGCCAGCGCCTCGCGCTCCGCCGGGTCCAGGATGGGGGCAAGCCGCGTCTTGGCGGCCTCCAGGCCACGGTGCGGCACGATGATCCTCACGCCTGCGAGGATACGCCCTCAGCGATCCGCCGCGGCCAGCACCAGGAGGTCCGCGGCCAGCCGCGCCCGATCGGCGTCCGAGCGCATGACGGTGGGCAGCACCGCCACCTCCATCCCCAGCTCGGTGCGGATGGGATCGGTCAGCTCCGCGTCCGACTCGTCCACCACGAAGACGTCCAGCAGGCCGGCGTACAGGCGGGCCACTCCCCGGGCGGAGACCTCGTGGCCCAGCGTGGCCAACATCCGGTCGGCGGGGCCTCGCAGCGCCTGGCCGGCCACGATTCCGCTGACCCCGATCCGCGGTGCCTCCGCCTCACCAATCGCCTGCCGCAGGCCGGCTATGGCCAGGATCGGACCGATGCTGACCAGCGGGTTGGAAGGCCCGATCACGATCAGCTCCGCCTCCTCCAGCGCCGCGCTCACGGCCGCCGTGGGCCGGGCCGCCTCGATCCCCTCGAAGCGCAGCCCCACCACCTCGTCGGCCTGCTGGTGCCGGACGAAGTACTCCTGGAACTCGATCTCGCCGCCATCGGTCCGCACCCGGGTTCGCACCGGGTCGTCGGTCACCGGCAGCAGCCGCGACCGGACCCCCAGCGCGGCGGCGATGTCGGCCATCGCATCGGTCAGAGAGAGGCCGTCGGCCAGCAGGCGGTTGCGGCGCACGTGTAGCGCCAGGTCCGCGTCGCCAATCCGGAACCAGGTCTCCTCCCCCAGCCGCTCGAGCATGCCCAGCGCCGTGAACGTGTCGCCGGCCACGCCCCAGCCCTGCACCGGATCGGCCAGGCCCGAGAGCGTGTAGAGGATGGTGTCCAGGTCGGGGCAGACCAGCAGGCCGTGGCGCTCGGTGTCGTCGGCCACGTTGACGATGACGCTCAGCTCGCCGGACTGGAGGACCTGGTCGAAGCCGTGCGCCAGCTTCGCTCCCCCGGTGCCGCCGGCCAGCAGCGCGACCTTCATGGCGTGGAGCGTAGCAAGGTGCTGCGCTGAAGTGTGGCGGGCGGGTCATCCGCGCATCGGCCGCAACTTGTGCTGCTCGTGCAGGCCTTGCAGCACGACCGGGCGTGACGGCCGCCAGCCGGCCTCGAGGCGCCTCTTCTAGCCCGCGTCCAGCATCGGCTTCACTTCCCGCACCAGGCGCTCCATGCTCTCGCCGTCGAACGGCGCCGGGAAGCCGATGATGAAGTGCCGGAACCCGATTTCCAGGAAGGGCCGCATCCCGTCGGCGACCTGCTCCGGGGTGCCAACCAGCTGGTTCCTCCAGGGCTTGGCTCCGCCGTGGCCGGCGAAGATGCGCTCCATGGTCCGCTGCGCCTCGTCGGGGTCGTCGCGGATGATGCACACGCCCATCCCCACCGTGCGCTCGATCTCCGACTCGTCGCGGCCCACCTCCTCGCAGTGGCGGCGCAGGACCTCATCCTTGTGCTTCACGTTGTCGAAGCCGCCGCCGACGTTGCAGGCGTCGGCGTAGCGGGCCACGATGCGCAGCGTCTTGCGCTCACCGCCCCCGCCGATCAGCAGCGGCATCCGAGCCTGCACCGGCGGCGGGTCGTTGCGCACCTCGTGGGTGGCGTAGAAGTCGTTGCCCGATGGCGTCTCGCCGTCGATCATGCCGCGCATGATCCGCGCTGCCTCCTCCAGCCAGCGCAGCCGCTCGCCGGGAGAGGCGCCGAACTCGAAGCCGTAGGCACGGTGCTCGGTCTCGAACCATGCCCCGCCGATGCCCAGGATCGCTCGGCCGCCGGAGATGTGGTCCAGCGTGGTCGCCATCTTGGCCACCAGGGCAGGGTTGCGGAACGTGTTGGCGCCGACCATCAGCCCAATGCGGGCGCGCGACGTCGCCTCCGCCCAGGCGGCCAGCGTCATCCAACCCTCCAGGATTGGCCCCTCATGCGATCCGACGATCGGGTAGAGGTGATCCCAGGTCCAGATGTCGTCGTAGCCGAGGCCATCGGCTCGCACGCCGGCCTGGCGCAGGTCCTCCCAGGTGGTGTACTGGTTCCAGGCCAGCGCCCCGAGCTTGATCGGTCCGCCGTTACTCATGGCGCACCACCTTCTCGACCCGCATCCGGATTGTCACCCGCTGCTGCCCGTTGAACCGTTCCGGGTCCGACGCGTAGCGACGGGCCAGGGACTTGATGTCGGCCAGGGCCCGCTCCGGATCGGCGTCCAGCTCCACGCTCCCCTGGAGCGCCACCCAGATCAGCTCATCCTCGAAGCAGAGACTGACCCGCGGCTCTCGCTGCAGCCACGCGTACTTGGCGCGGCGGGTCATCGTGTTCATCAGGATCGTGTCCGGCCGCTCGGTGTCCAGGTCGAACCACATGACGGACTGGTTGGGGGCGCCGTCGCCGGTGACCACGGCCAGGACGGGGTAGCGCGGCTCGGCCATCAGCCACTCGCGCAGCTCATCGGTCAGGACCGAGGTCACGGTCAGATCGGGATCGGTCAATTGGCTCCTCCTTCGGGCCGTCAATGCTAGCCCGATGCCACCGTGGACGCCCGTCTACACTCGGGGAATGGGCATCCGCATCGGTTTCAAGACCGCCCAGTCCAACGTCGACATGGCCACCCTGCTGGCGACGTGGGAGCTGGGCGAAGAGCTGGAGGTCTTCGACTCGGGGTGGCTGTTCGACCACTTCGTGTCGCTCGCCGACGGCGGCGACTGCTTCGAGGCCGTGGCCACCGCCGGGGCGCTGGCCGCACGAACCAAGCGACTGCAGTTCGGCCACATGGTCTTCGGCAACACCTACCGCCACCCGGCGCTGCTGGCCAACGTGGCGGTCACCCTCGACCACCTGGCGCCGGGACGCTTCGTGCTGGGTCTCGGGGCCGGATGGCACGAGGAGGAGCACGCCATGTATGGCATGCGGCTGCCGCCCATCGGCGAGCGGATCACGATGCTGCGCTCCTCGGTCCGGGTGCTGAAGGCGCTCTTCACCTCGCCAGAGGGGGCGACGCTGGATGCTCCGCCGTTCAGCCTGACCGATGCCGTCCTGCGCCCCGCGCCGGTCACGCCAGGCGGCCCGCCGATCTGGCTGGGGACGCAGGGCATGCAGCGCGGCCTGCGGATCGTGGCCGAGTTCGCCGACGGCTGGAACCAGACCTACGAGCCGGAGAGCTTCCCGGCCAAGCGCGATGCGCTGCTCCGCCACTGCGAG
>DASUSP010000267.1:0-5000 GCA_036375035.1 Candidatus Limnocylindria bacterium | reverse complement strand
GCTTCCCGTCCTTGTGGCCGATGACCCAGGTCCCCACGATGGCGCGACCCACCATCTTGTCCCCCATCTGGGCCGGGTCGGGGACCACCGCGGCCACCACGTCGCGCGGCGAGACCTCCACCCCGCGGACCTTCACCGGTTGGGTGCTGTCCAGGCCGATGTCGTGCAGGAACTTGAGCTTCTCGATGAAGTCCGATCCGAGCGCGTACTTGAAGGTGACCTTCTTGACGCCGGGGACCCAGCGCGGGACGAGCAGCACCTCCTCGTGCTCCACGTTCACGCACTCCACGGGCCCAACGCCCTCCGGGAAGGGGAACATCTCCGGCGCGCTGAAGGGCTCGGTAGTCCGCCAGCCGTCGCCTTCCCAGATCACCGGCGGGTTGAGGCACTCCTCGATGGTCGTCCAGATGCTGAACACCGGCGCGAAGGCGTAGCCGGGGATGTGCAGGTCGCCGCCGTCACGGACGTGAACCTCGTCCACGTCGTCGAACAGGTTCTTGGCGGCGTGCGCGGCGAAGATGTCCGTCAGGCCCGGGTCCATCCCCATTCCGATCAGCGCCAGCCGCCCCGCGGCCTCCCACTCCCCCGCCTTCGCCAGCTGCTCGTCCGCCAGCTTCAGGCCAGGCTGGCTGAACGGTTCGGACGGATGCGGGCGGGACAGGCTGTTGGCCATGTCCATGTAGTCCACATCGGCCTTGAGGGCGCCGTCGAAGATCGGCATCACGAAGCGCGGGTCCACCGCGTTCATGACCAGGTCGGCCCGATGGCGCCGCGCCAGCTCCGCCACCGCGTCGCTGTCGCGCGCGTCGATGCGCTCGACCGGGAAGCGCTCGCGGTCGCCCAGCTCGGCCTGGAGGGCCGTGGCTCGGTCGAGGTCGTAGTCGGCGAGGACCATCGCCTCGCACCAGTCGCGGTCGCGCGCCATGCGGGCGATCGCCTCGCCCACGGTGCCGACGCCTACCAGGAGAACTCGCATGGTCGTATGACCTCCGCTGCTGCCTGCCGATGTCGATCGGGCACGCGTCCGCGCAACGGGATCTCGAGTGCCGGAGGCCCGCTCCTCACCGAATCAGTGACCGATGACGGTACGCTGGGTAGGATGCCGTGGCCTCGACGGCATCCTACCACGGAAGCGGCGCGACGGCCGCTGCAGTGCCTAGATCGGTGGCTCGATCGCCAGGGCGGGGTCGTTGACGCGAGACACCTCGACCTGGAACTCGGCGATGTCGCCGCTCGCCGCATCGGTCCCGGAGTAGTGCATGGCCACCAGGTAGCCGGTCTCGTCGGCGACCCAGACGTCCACCACCAGGTCGTCCGGGACCTCCTGGCCGCCGAGGCCCTGGACGTCCGAGGCCTCGAGGTGGTAGCGGGTGGTCTCCACGCCGTTGCGGCTCTCCTTGCCGGCGTTGCGGAACTCGCTACCCCAGGCGTCCAGCCCGTAGGCGTCGACCAGGGTGTCCGGGGCCATGGCGTCGAAGGCGCCGGTGAACATGTCGGCGCCGCCGGGCGTCTCCACCCAGGTGCCGCCCTGGTTCATCCAGGCGCCCTCGCCCTCGATGGTGATGATCTCCAGCTCGCCCATGGTGTAGTGGAAGGCGTTTGGCGAGCGCGTGGCGACCACCGTCATCTCCTGCTCGGTGGTGCCGTCGTCGACCGTGATGTCCAGCTGGTAGGACGTGAGGTCGGAAACCGCCTCGGTCGCTCCCCCGATGTCGAAGCCGGTGCCCGAGTCGGATGCCGCGGCCGACGGCTCGGCGGACTCCGCAGCCATCGACGGTTCCTGCGACGCGGCGGACGAGGCCGGGGTCGACTCGGACGGCGTGGCGGTCCCGTCCCCGCCGCCGCAGGCGGCCAGGACGAGCGCGGCGACGAGCAGAAGCGCGGCTGTGCGAACGGGTGGCAGCTGTATCACGTTCGAAGTGTCCTCCTGGTGAAGGCCGCCATCCTGTGCCCGCGTCAGGCGCGAGTCAAATGGCCGATGGTCATGCCTGCATCGTCGCCACTGTCAGCGACTGGCGCATGCGCTGGATTCCTAGCCGGACGCGGCTCTTGACCGTGCCCAGCGGAAGGCCGGTGCGCTCGGCGATCTCGCTGTGCGAGAGGCCCGCGAAGTAGGCCAGCGCGATGGCCTGGCGCTGCTCGTCCGGCAGCTCGCCGAGGGCGCGACGGGTCTCGGCGCCCTCGATGGCCGCGGCAACCTGCTCGTCCACCGCCGGGGCGGTGTCGTGCAGCGAGAGCAGGACCTGGTCCTGGTCCTCGACGGCACGCTCGCGCATGGCACGGATCACGTCGATGGCCCGGTTGCGCACCACGCTGCCCAGCCAGGTCCGAACGCTGCCTCGCCCGATGGCGTAGCTCCCGGCGCGTCGCCAGACCGACAGGAACGCGTCCTGCACGACATCCTCGGCGCGGCCGGCGTCGCCGACCACGCGAAGCGCGATGGCGAAGGCGAAGGCCCGATAGCGGTCGTGGAGCAGCGCGAGCGCGCCCTCGTCACCCGATGCAATCCGTTCCATCAGCCGCTCGTCGCTGGAATCGGCCGGCGGCATCGTGCCGCGGAGGCTGGGAGTGTAGGTGGCGATCATCGTTGGTCCCTCCGTCGCGCGCGCTCTTTATGCGGGCTCGACATGTTCATGGTTTGTATAGTCTTGTGAGCTGGACTGTATAGGGCTTAGCCATGCTTGTCAAGGCTTGTGCTCGTGATATAGTGGACAAACCATGTACACCATCAAGCAGGCCTCGGCGCGCAGCGGCGTCGGCATCCCCCTTCTGCGCGCCTGGGAGCGGCGTTATGGCGTGGTGAGCCCGCTGCGGACGCCGGCTGGCTATCGCGTCTACGACGAGGAGGCGATCGACCGCCTGCGAGCCATGCGCCGGCTGGTGGAGAGCGGCTGGTCGCCGCGCGAGGCCGCACCGCGCGTGCGAGCGGCCGACGCGGAGACGGTGCGTGCGCTGGCGGTCGGTCCCGACGCCGTCTCCGGCGGTGGCGTGCCGACCACGGACCGGTCGCTGGTCGGACGGATCGCGGATGCCGCCGCGCGCCTCGACCAGCCGGAGCTGGAGGCGGCCCTGGACGAGGCATTCAGCGCCGCGCGCTTCGAGGCGGCGTCGCAGCGGGTTGTCCTGCCCGCGATGGTCGAGGTCGGGCGCGCCTGGTCGCGCGGCGAGCTGGGCGTCGGCGCAGAGCACGCGGCGTCGGCGGCGGTCCTCCGGCGGCTGGGAGCCGCGTTCCAGGCGGCCGCGTCAAACGGCACCGGGCCCACCGTGCTGGTCGGGCTGCCACCGGGCAGCCAGCACGAGCTCGCCGCCCTGGCATTCGCGACCATCGCGCGCCGGACGGGGATGGACGTGATCTACCTGGGCAGCAACGTCCCGCTCGACTCGTGGCTGACCGTCGTGGAGGAGACCGATGCCGCGGCGGCCGTCCTGGGAGCCGTCATGCCCGGCGACGCAGATTCCGTGTCAGCCGTTCTCGCCGCACTGGCGGAGCACCGCCCGGACGTGATCCGAGCGGTGGGCGGCCCGTACGCCGGCGAGGTGCGCGGTGAGGGGCACCTGGTGCTGCCCGGTGACCTGTCGGAGGGAGCGGCGCTGCTGGGCAGGTCGCTGCGGCGGCGCCGCCGCGGGCGCGGGGGCGCGCGCTAGCCGAAGAGCTGGCGCAGGGCGAAGAGCACGTTCGCCGGGCGCTCGGCCAGGCGGCGCATGTACCACGCGTACCAGGCCTCGCCGTACGCGATCAGGTCCTTCACCACGTAGCCCTCGGCCGCCAGGCGCCGCTGCTCGTCCATGCGGATGCCGTACAGCATCTGGACCTCGAAGGCCGTGACGGGGATATCGGCGCCGCGGGCGTGGTCGCCCACGCGCTCGATCAATCGCGTGTCGTGCGTGCCGAGGCCCAGGCGCATGGCGCCGCTGGCGGCATGCGGCAGCATCAGCACCGACAGGGACTGGTAGGCGGCGTCCACCTCTTCCCGGCGGCGGAAGGCGATCCGCTCCGGCTCGTCGTACGCGCCTTTCACCAAACGGATGGCCGGCCGCAGCGGCATCAGGGCGTGGACATCGGCCGGGGTGCGGCGCAGGTAGGCCTGCAGGCAGATGCCGGCGTTGGGGTGATCGGCCTTCAGGCGGCGGTAGAGCTGCAGGCTGCGATCGACATATGCCGATGACTCCATGTCGATCCACAGCGTCGCGCCGCCCTCGGCGGCGTGCGATGCAAGCGCGGCCAGGTGGCCGTGGGTGGCATCGGGGTCCAGGTCCAGGCCGATCTGGGTCAGCTTCAGGCTGACCTCCGCGTCCAGGCCACGCGCCCGGACCATGTCGATCACGCGGTGGTAGTGGTCTGCCACCTCCCCCGCCTGGTCCAGGCTGGCAAGATTCTCCCCCAGGTGGGTCAGCAGGATGCCGATGCCCAGCGGCCGGAACCGCTCGGCGGCGTCGAGCGCCTCCTCGATGGTCTCGCCCGGCATGAAGCGCCGCACCGCGCGACGCGCGAATGGGAGCCGCGGGAGGTGGCGTCGCAGCCACGCGTTGCCGGCCATCCAGAGCAGGATCCTGCGCATCGGTCGGCAGTCTAGCGGGGAGTGGGCGGGCCGCCGCGTCGCCCTGGATCGCGGCGGCCGGATGCGGGGTTACTCGGCGGTGAAGCCGGTGTACATCCCCATCGCGTAATGCGACTCCTCCTCGTCCTCGCTGTAGATGTTGCACAGCAGGACGTAGCTGCCCGCCTCGAGGGTGACGGTCAGGTCCTCGGAGGCCCCCACCTCCAGGTCCTCGATCTCGTCGACGACTTCCATCCCCTCGCCCTCCTCGTCGACGCTGCCCGTCTCGTCGGTGGGCAGATCCGCGGGAGCGAGGTCGGTCTTGATCACCACGAACTCGTGGATGTCCTCCGGTCCGTCGTTCGTGACGTGGAAGGTGATCTCTCCGGCGTCGGCGGACGACACCTCCGGGAGGACCGACCACTCCTGGAGGGTGACGTTCACCGTGGTGCCGTCGCCGCC
>DASUSP010000266.1:0-9382 GCA_036375035.1 Candidatus Limnocylindria bacterium | reverse complement strand
CCCTCGAGCGAGATCTACGGCGGCATGGGCGGCTTCTGGGACTACGGCCCGCTGGGCGTGGAGCTCAAGAACAACGTAAAGGCGGCCTGGTGGCGGTCCATGGTCCAGCTGCGCGAGGACATCGTGGGGATCGATGCCGCGATCGTCATGAACCCGCGGGTCTGGGAGGTGTCCGGCCACGTGGGCGGCTTCAGCGACCCGATGGTCGACTGCCGCAGCTGCAAGCTCCGCTTCCGAGCCGACGACCTCAAGGGCCCGCCGAGTGAGATCGCCTGCCCCAACTGCGGCAGCAAGGGCACCCTGACAGATGCGCGCCAGTTCAACCTGATGTTCAAGACCCATGTCGGCCCGGTGGAGGAGAGCGCCAGCGTGGCCTACCTGCGCCCCGAGACGGCGCAGGGCATCTTTGTCAACTTCGACAACGTCGCCACCACCACCCGCAAGAAACTGCCGTTCGGGATCGCTCAGGTCGGCAAGAGCTTCCGCAACGAGATCACGCCGGGCAACTTCATCTTCCGCGACCGCGAGTTCGAGCAGATGGAGATGGAGTTCTTCGTCCATCCGACCGACGAGGACCGATGGTTCGAGTACTGGGTGGAGGAGCGCCTGCGCTGGTGGACCGATGAGATGGGGATCGGCGCCGACCGTCTGCGGCTCCGCCCGCACGAAGCCGATGAGCTCAGCCACTACTCGAAGCAGACCACCGACATCGAATACGACTTCCCGATGGGCTGGTCCGAGCTGGAGGGCGTGGCCGACCGGACCGACTACGACCTGTCCGCCCACGCCGCCGGCTCCGGCAAGGGGCTGACTATCTTCGACGAGTCGAACGGTGAGCACATCACGCCATTCGTGATCGAGCCGGCCATGGGCGTGGATCGCGCGGTGCTGACCGTGCTGCTCGACTCCTACGATGAGCAGCAGCTCGAGAAGGAGAAGCGCGTGGTGCTGCACATCAAGCCCAACCTGGCGCCGGTCAAAGTGGCGGTCATGCCGCTGCTCCGCAACCGCCCCGAGCTGGTGGAACGTGCCCGCGCCCTGGCTGCCGACCTGCGTCCGCGGATGGCGGCCATGTATGACGACACCGCCTCGATCGGGAAGCTGTACCGGCGCCAGGACGAGATCGGCACGCCGTTCTGCGTCACGGTCGACGTGGAGACCCTGGAGGACGGGGCCGCCACCATCCGCGAGCGCGACTCCATGACCCAGGAGCGGGTGGCGCTGGACGCCATCCCGGATCAGCTGAGCCGCCTGGTGCAGGGACGAGCGAGGTGGACGAGGGGAGCCGGCGCAGAGGGAGGCTGACGTGATTCACGACACTCCGCAGGCGGTCCTGGACGAGTTCGATCGGGAGATCAGCGGAGACGATCCGGACGCCATGACCCGGCTGTTCACATCCGATGGCCAGCTCCTGTTTGCCAACAATGAGCCGGCCATCGGGCACAGCGCCATCCGTGACTACTGGGCGCCCATCTTCACGGCCAACATCACCACCGACGCCTGGATGGACTGCCCCACCGTCGACGTGCACGGGAGTCAGGCCTACGCACTGTGCACCTACGCCGAGACCGTTCGGCCGCGCGCCGGCGGACCGGCGCGTCGGCTGCACGGCAGAGCGGTCTTCTTCCTGCGGCGCGAGGTCGCGGCTGGATGGCGGATCTCGGTTGCGCTGAACTCACCAAGCCGACCGGCCGAGGAGGTGCCCTGATGGCCCCGAGCGACGACCTTTGGGGGGCGGCCGCGAGAGGCGACCATGACGAGGTCCTGCGCCTGACCGATGCCATCCTGGCCGAGCGGCCCGGCGACGATGCCGCGCACGAGATGCGCGCCCGCGCCCTGCTGGCCAGGGGCCGCGTGGACGAGGCGGCGCAGCACGCCGCAGATGCCGTGCGCCTGGACCCCGAGGAGATCCGCTACCGGGAGCTGCTTGCCGAGGTCCTGTCGGCGCAGGGGGCGCACCGCGAGGCCGCCGGCGAGTACGCGCGCCTCGCGCGCGACGATCCGCGGCAGCGCGACTGGATCCTGGCAGAGGCAGGGGAGCGGCTGGACGCCGACCAGGCCCGGCAGGCGGCTGACGCCGCGCGTCGCGCTGTCCGCCTCGACGCGTCCGACGCCGACGCCCAGCTGGCCCTGGCGCGCGCCCTGCTGCGTGCCGGCGATGCCTCGGGAGCCCTGCGGGCGGCGACGACCGCCTCGGAGCTGCGACCCGGCGACCTGGCCGTGCGGGAGGCGCTGGCCGACGCGCTGTGGCTCTCCGAGCGCGACGCCGCCGCCTTCGCCGAGTTCCGTGTCCTGGCTGGTGAGCTGTCCGGAGCGGCCCGCGACCGCGTCCTCTCGAAGGCCCGGTCGCTCTACGCTCAGCACGCCGGTTTCCTCGGCCGGCTGGCGCTCGCCATCCCGGGCCTCTTCCCGCTGATGCTGGAGCGCGGCTGGGCCACGGTCCGGTGAAGGCGGGACGCGACCGGCCCATGCCCGAGCCGCGCGGGACCACCACCGCCGGCGTGCTGCGTGACCACCTGGCCGCGGCATTGGCTCGCGCCATGCGCCGGCCGGACGCCGACGCGGTGGCGATCACCGCGGACCGCACCAAGGCGATGGCCGTGGCCCTCGCCGGGCTTGCGGATGAGGCGCAGGTCGACCTGCGCCGTCTCGAGCTCGGCACGCGCCAGGCGGCGACGGTACTGGGCTTCCATCCCGAGCACGTCCGGCGGCTCATCCGCAGCGGACGGCTGCGCGCGACCAGGGTCGGTGGGGACTACCGCATCCGCGTCGACGACCTGTGGCCGCTGATCGAGGTCCGCTATCGCCAGCCCGGCCGACGCCGCCTCAAAAGGATCCGCTAGAGCGGCCCGATGATCCGCTGGCCGCCGACACGCACCGTCCAGCGGCGCTGGATCCGATCCTCGACCTCCTCCGGCTTGCAGGCGTGGCCCTCGACCAGGGGACGGTTGCAGAGCAGGCATCGTCCTGACGCCAGCGCCGGCCCCGATGGGATGCGCTCGGGAGGCGTCCGTCGACGCCGCGCCGCCAGCGACTCCGCCCGGTTGGGCCGTCCGCGCGCCGGAAGCAGGGCGATCCATGCCAGCGCCAGCGGCCCGCCCACGGCGCCCAGCAGCAGCCACGTCTCGGCATCGCGGTTGCGCCGCCGTGCCAGGGCCGCCGTGGCCGGGGCGAAGACCAGGAGCGCGACCGGCGCGTAGAAGAACAGGCTGAGGAGGAAGAGCCAGGGCTCCATCGGCCGCATCGTTCGGCGGCAGGACCGTGCTGTCAAGAGGTGAGAATCCTGGCGGGGCCGATACATCGGTACAATCAGGGCTCCCCAACGAAGATTCGGAGGCCAGAGAAGCACGCATGGCCAGCTCCACCGGCACGACCCGCAAGCGGACCGGCTCCGCCACCAAGAAGGCCGCATCGGCCCGAAAGCCCGGCAAGGGATCCGGCAAGAAGCCGACCCCCGGAAAGCTCGTCTACACCTTCGCCGAGGGCAACGCGCAGATGCGCGCGCTGCTCGGCGGCAAGGGAGCGGGGCTGGCGGAGATGACGAACGCCGGGTTGCCGGTGCCCCCCGGGTTCACGATCACCACCGAGGCCTGCAACGCGTACTACGACGCCGGCAAGCAGCTTCCCGACGGGCTGTGGGACGACGTGGTGGCCCACATGCGAGCGCTCGAGAAGGAAACCGGCAAGGGCTTCGGCGACCCGGCCAACCCGCTGCTGGTCAGCGTCCGCTCCGGCGCCGCGTTCAGCATGCCGGGGATGATGGACACGGTTCTCAACCTGGGGCTCAACCCGGACACCGTGCAGGGGCTGATCAAGCTCACCGGCAACGAGCGCTTCGCCTGGGACGCCTGGCGGCGGTTCGTGGCCATGTTCGGGCGCATCGTGCTGGGCCTGAAGGCCGAGGACTTCGACGAGCCGTTCGAGGATCTCAAGCATCGGGCCAAGGCGAGGCTGGACACGGACCTGAGGGCCGAGCAGCTGCGCGACATCGGGGCGGAATACACGCGGCTCGTGGAGGAGAAGACCGGCGAGCCGTTCCCGACCGATCCGTATCGGCAGCTGGAGCTGGCCACCCGCGCCGTCTTCGACTCATGGTTCGGGAAGCGGGCCCACGACTACCGCGAGTTCAACAAGATCCCGCACGACCTGGGAACCGCGGTGAACGTGGTGACCATGGTCTTCGGGAACATGGGCGAGGACTCGGGCACGGGCGTGGCCTTCACCCGAGACCCGAACACCGGCGAGAAGCTGCTCTACGGCGAGTTCCTGACCAACGCCCAGGGCGAGGACGTGGTGGCGGGCGTGCGCACCCCGCTGAAGATCAGCGAGATGCAGCGGGTCATGCCTGAGGTCTACGCCCAGTTCGAGGAGCACGCGGAGAAGCTCGAGCGTCACTACCGCGACATGCAGGACCTGGAGTTCACCATCGAGCGCGGCACGCTCTACATGCTCCAGACCCGCTCCGGGAAGCGCACCGCACCGGCGGCGGTGAAGATCGCTGTGGACATGGCCGACGAGGGCCTCATCACCCGCGACGAGGCGCTGCAGCGGGTCGATCCCGACCAGATCGTGCAGCTGCTGCTGCCCCGCTTCGACGAGGCCGCCAAGGAGAAGGCCCAGGACCGCTTCGTGGCCAAGGGGCTCAACGCCTCGCCGGGAGCGGCCACCGGCAAGGCCATCTTCGACCCGGACCGGGCGGTGGAGGCCAAGGCCGCCGGCGACCCGGTGATCCTGGTCCGGATCGAGACCAGCCCGGACGACGTGCACGGCATGCTGGCGGCTCGCGGCGTGCTGACCGCCCGCGGCGGGGCCACCTCCCACGCCGCCGTCGTGGCCCGCTCCATGGGGCTGCCCTGCGTGGCCGGCGCCGAGGCGCTGAAGATCGACTACGGCAAGCGCCTGATGCGCGCCGGCTCGGTCACCGTGGCCGAGGGCGACATGATCAGCATCGACGGCACGACTGGCGAGATCTACGCCGGCGAGCTGCCCACCATCGAGGCCCGCTTCGAGGACGAGCACGACCTGGCCACCCTCCTGGGCTGGGCCGATGACGTCCGCACGCTGCAGGTCTGGGCCAACGCCGATTACCCGCGCGACGCCGAGCGCGCCCGCGCCTTCGGCGCGCAGGGGATCGGGCTGTGCCGCACCGAGCACATGTTCTTCGAGGAGGAGCGCCTGCCCACGGTGCGCCGCATGATCCTGGCCGCCAGCCACGCCACCGAGGCCAAGCACCGGCGCGACGCCGGGCAGGAGCTGTCCGCGGAGGACGCCGCGGTGGTCGAGACCTTCGACGCCGCGCTGGCCGAGCTGGAGCGGCTGCAGGCCGATGACTTCGCCGGGCTGTTCCGGGCCATGGACGGGCTGCCGGTGGTGATCCGCCTCATCGACCCGCCGCTCCACGAGTTCCTGCCGTCGCACGACGAGCTGATCGAGAAGGTGACCCGGTTGCGCACCACGCTGGAGCTGTCCGGCGCCGGCGTGACCGATGCGGTGGCCGATCGAGTGACCCCCGCCATCGAGAAGGGCCTGACCCGCATCTTCGGCGAGAAGGACGCGGCGCGAGCCATGAAGCTCATCAGCCGCGAGGGGAAGGCCTCCTCATCGGTCCAGTCCGGGCCTGCCGACATGCGGTCGGAGCTGGCCGAGGCGGAGGAGCTGCTGGCCGCGGTGGAGGCCATGCGCGAGCAGAACCCGATGCTCGGCATGCGCGGCATCCGCCTGGGGCTGCTCATCCCGGACATCGTCCGCATGCAGACGCGGGCCATCCTGGAGGGGGCGGCGCGCGTGGCGGCGGAGGGCAAGACACCGCTGCCCGAGATCATGATCCCCCTGGTCGGCCACGTGAACGAGCTGGCCGAGACGCGGCGCATCCTGGAGGCCGAGGTCGCCAAGGTGATCGAGGCCGCCGGGGCGCAGGTCGACTACAAGTTCGGGACGATGATCGAGGTGCCGCGCGGGGCGCTGACGGCCGGGGAGATCGCCGAGCACGCGGAATTCTTCAGCTTCGGCACCAACGACCTCACCCAGATGACGTTCGGCTTCTCCCGCGACGACGCGGAGGGCAAGTTCCTGCTGCAGTACGTGGACCGCAAGATCCTGCCGGAGAACCCGTTCCAGGTCCTGGACGTCGACGGCGTCGGGCAGCTGGTGGAGATGGCCGTGAAGTCGGGGCGCAAGGCCCGCAAGGACCTGAAGATCGGGATCTGCGGCGAGCACGGCGGCGACCCGACTAGCATCGCGTTCTGCCACCGCGTCGGGATGAACTACGTCTCCTGCTCGCCGTTCCGGGTGCCCGTCGCGCGGCTCGCCGCGGCACAGGCGGCGCTCACCAGGACCGAGGTCCGCGACAAGTAGCCCTCAGCCGGGCGAGGCGCTCGGCTCCACGCTCGCCGGTGTGCTCGCCTCTTCGCTGGGCGGCGGCACGCTGGGCTCTTCGCTGGGTGGCACGCTGGGCGGCGGCACGCTGGGTTCCTCGCTGGGCGTCGCCCTTGGGGTCGGCGTGGGCCTCGTCGGCGTCGGAGCCGCCGTGGGTCGCGGCGTCGGTGGCGGTGGAGGAGGCGGAGGAGGGGTGACGATCGGCAGCGGCGTCCCGTCGGGCGACGCGCTCTGGCTGGCGGGCTCCGGACTCGCCTCGGGCGTTGCCGAGGGCGTCGCCATGGGTGTGCCGGTCGCCCTGGTCTCGGGGCTCGCTGACGGGGATGGCCTGTTCTCGCCGGCACCTGCACCACCCAGCACCTGCTGATCCGAGGAGGGGGTTCCAGCCGACTGCCCGAAGCCCGGGAGGCCCGGGCCCGATGCTCCGATCAGGGCAGCGACGGCCACTACCGCCGTTGCGCCGGCGAGGGCGGTCCCCGCACGGAGTGGGAGACGGCGCCCCGGGGCCGAGGCCTTGGCGCCGGACGGCGGCATCGGGGCCAGGCCGGTGTCGATGAGCGCCAGGCGATCCCAGGCGTCAACGAGCGCCCGGCAGCCGGGGCAATGGGCGGCGTGCACGGCCACGTCGCGGGCGGGCTCACCGGGCGCCCCGGCCTGGAGCCACAGGCCGAAGCGCTCGTGGAGGTCCGGGGCCTCGGGCTGTCTGCCTCGCGTCATCGGGCTCCGAGCCCCGTTCGGCTGGCTACCTTCTCCACCCGCGCGGCAAGCAGGCCAGGTGGCGCGGGCCAGGCCGCTTCACGTGCGAGATCGCTGTCAAGCGCAGCGAGCGCACCGCCGAGGTAGCGCCTGCGCGCCCGATTCAACAGGCGGCTGGCGCCGGCCGGGTCGCGTCCTGCGACCTCCTCCACGTCGATCGGCTCCAGGCGCTCGATGGCGGCGGCCACGAACACGGCCCGCTCCCGCGGAGAGAGGGTCGCGAGGCCGGCGAACGCCGCATCGGTCACTCCCAGCCCGCGCAATGTCTCGCGCCGTTCGTGCTCAGGCTCGGCGGGGTGGCCGCGTCGGGAGAGCGATCGGGCCACGCGCGCCCTGAGCCACGCAGCGGCGCGTTCGGGGTGACGAAGCTCGGAGAGCCGGCGGCCCGCACCGGAAAGCGCCTCGGACGAGGCAGCGGCGGCAGCGTGACGATCGCCCAGGGAGACCAGCAGTGCGAAGCCGTGCAGGCGCGCCCCGTGCAGGTCGCGAAACGCGGCCTGCAGCACGGCGCGAGCGTTCGGCTCAGGATTCCCGGTGCGCTGGTCCTGGGTGGCGGTGATGATGCTCTCCGGTGCGGTGGGGGACGGTCCGGTGCGGTCCGACACAGGAGTCTACCCCGTGCCGTCCAGCGGCCTGGGCTGAGCTTAGTCCGTGAACCAAGGGGTTGACATTGGCGTAGAATTGCTGAGAAGCCCTTGACAAACCTCTTGACAAGCAGCCCGAACGTCACGGACCCGCTACGCGTATGACATCCTCTGGGCTCGCCGCAGAGATCAAATCCAAACTGCCCGTCGTGGACGTCGTGGGCGAGACGGTCGCGCTCAAGCGCGCCGGCTCGGCCTTCAAGGGCCTGTGCCCGTTCCACTCGGAGAGGACGCCGTCGTTCGTGGTCAGCCCCGATCGCGAGACGTGGCACTGCTTCGGCTGCGGCGAGGGCGGGGACATCTTCACCTTCCTGATGCGCCGCGACGGGCTCGACTTCCGGGAGGCGCTGGCCCGGCTGGCCGAGAAGGCCGGCGTCGAGCTCAGCGAACGCACCGCCAAGGAGGACCGGCGCAAGCGGCGGCTCCGCGAGGCGCTGGAGGGGGCCATCGCCTGGTACCGCGAGGTCCTGCTGCAGGCCCACCAGGCCGAGCGGGCCCGCGACTACCTGGAGGAGCGGGGATTCAGCGCCGAGACGCTTGAGCGCTTCGCCATCGGCTATGCGCCCAACACCTGGGATGCGCTGACGCGGCGCCTGATCGGGCGCGGCTTCAGCAACGACGAGCTGATCGGTTCCGGGCTCGCGTCGCCCTCCAACCGGGGTGGGGTCATCGACAAGTTCCGCGGCCGGATCATCATCCCCATCCGCGACGCCTCAGGACGCGCGATCGGGCTGGGTGGCCGCATCATGCCCGGTGCGGAGGGTCCGAAGTACCTCAACTCCCCGGCCGGACCGCTGTTCGACAAGAGCCGGACCCTGTTCGGCATCGACCTGGCCAAGAACGCCATCCGGCGCGAGAAGCTGGCCGTCATCGTGGAGGGCTACACCGATGTGATGGCCGCCCACCAGGCCGGCTTCGCCAACGTGGTCGCCAGCCTGGGGACGGCGCTGACGCACGGCCAGATCGAGCTGGCCACCCGCTACGCCGATGGCGTGGCGCTCGCCTATGACGTGGACCTGGCCGGCGAGGCCGCGACCCAGCGCGGCCTGCTGGAGGAGCTGGGCCCGGACCAGAGCGTCTCGAAGGTTCGCGTGGTCCGCATCCCTGCCGGCAAGGATCCCGACGAGCTGATCCGGACCGATCCAGACGCCTGGCGTGGGGCGGTCGCGGAGGCGAAGCCGGTGATCGAGTACTTCATCGACCGCACCGCGGCGGACGTGGGGCTGGACAGCGTGGCCGGCAAGCGGGAGCTGACCGGGCGCGTGCTGGCATTGCTGAAGCGCGTCGGTGACCCCATCGAGCGGAACCTCTACCTGCAGCGCCTGGCGCAGCTGGTGGGCGTCGAGGAGCGCATCCTGGCCGAGGCGCTGCAGCGCGAGCCGGTGCGACGCACCCCGTCCCGGCCGCCGCAGCCCGCTACCCCGGGCGATCACGGCGAGCCTGAGCGAACCCACCTGGCCCCGCTCGAGGCCGAGGCGCTGAGCCTGCTGCTGCGATACCCGCGGCTCGCGGCGCAGCTGCCGGACGGACCGCTGCCCCTGCGGGACGCCACGGCGTCGACCCTCGCATCGGCCTGGCGCGCGCACCTGGCTGATGGGGACGAGACG
>DASUSP010000265.1:0-13633 GCA_036375035.1 Candidatus Limnocylindria bacterium | reverse complement strand
ACCGCCACGATCTCGTCGTAGACGCGAGCGTACTCTCCGGCCAGGAACGCCCCGCGGTCGATCACCATGTCGATCTCGTCGGCGCCCATCTCGATCGCCTGGCGGACGTCTCGCAGCTTGACCTCGAGCGGCGCCTGGCCGGACGGGAAGTAGGTCGCCACCGCCGCGACCTTCACGCCGCTCCCGCGCAGGGCCTCGACCGCGGCGGGCACCATGTTGGGGTAGACGCACAGGGCCGCCACGGACGGGATCGACGGGTCGGTCGGGTCCGGGCGGCGCGCCTTGCCGGCCAAGGCGCGCACCTTGCCCGGCGTGTCCTTCCCTTCCAGCGTGGTGAGGTCCATCATCCGGATCACCAGGTCGAGCGCCCACAGCTTCGCTTCGCGCTTGATGCTGCGCTTGGCGAGCGCGGCCGCGCGCTCCTCGACGCCGACCTGGTCGACCGGCCACACGCGGCCGAGCAGGCTGCCGAGCGCCTGGTGGCGCGGCGCGGTGAGGTCGCGAGCGGGGTCGCGGCGTGCGGGCGTGGTGGTTGCCATGGACCTGCGATTGTACCCCGGACCCGATCGCGCTCCCTCCCGGGCACTATCCTTCGGAGCGTGAATGATCGGGCGCCCGAGACGATCGTCTACTGCCTGACCCGCGACCACGACCTGGCCGCCGCCATCGACGGCCGGCTGCAGGGCGCGATCGCCTTCTTCTACAACGACGCCGCGCGCCTGCACCAGGCCATCGTCCTGCGCCGGCCCGACGCAGTGGTGATCGATACCGGCGCCATCCGCGAGGAGTACGGTGACGCGGGGCTGGGACCGGTGGTGGCCTTCGTGCGCGAGCGCGCGCCCGGCGCGCGAGTGGCGGTGCGCCCGACCGTCGGCGCGGAGTGGCTGGTCGCGGCGGAGGCGGGGGACGGGGTCGATATGGTCCCGGCAGCCCTGGACGGCTGCGTGGACGCCGTGGCCGCGTTCTGCGGTTGCCCGTGACCGCGGACAGCTAGTCGGCGCCGACCACCAGGTCGCCAAATGCGGCGCAGGCCGGCTCTCCGCCCTGCTCAACATCGAGCCATGGTGCCCCAGCGCCGGTGGCCGATCCCACGGCTCCGATGCGCAGCGGCGGCCAGTAGCGAAGCGCGACGCGCCAGCGGACGGCCGCGGCCGACACCGCCCCAAAGGCCCGTGAGTCGGTGCTTGCCGCCGGGTGATCGCCCTGCAGGTGGATGCCTGCGGTCCCGACGGCGGCGACGCGCTTGATCAACTCTCGATCCGGCTGCCGCGGGTCGGGAGCCAGGACGATCTCCCCGGCGCGCGGTGCCCGGAGCGTGTAGGTCAGCGACTCGACCAACAGTCGGTCACCGGGCTGCAGTGCCGGGGCCATGGACGCGCCGCTCACCTCGACGGCGTCCAGCCGCCGAATGGCCAGGAGCGCGGCACCGGCACCGGCCGCGGCGCCCAGGAGAATGGCGAGGGGCCGCACGCGGCCCCTCGTGGCGCTCATGCCGGCCGGCTCCCTAGGAGGGGCGCCCGTTGACGCGGGTCTTCTCCAGGCCTCCGGTCGCCTTCCACATCTCGTCGATGGTGTCGACCATCGAGAGCAGCTCGCGGGCCGCGCCGGCGTCCAGCGACTGCTTGACCTTGGAGGCCTGCTTGGTCGCCTTCCAGAAAGTCTCATGCAGGTCCGGGTACTTCTCGAGGTGCTCGGGCTTGAAGTAGTCGTGCCACAGCACGTCCAGGTGGTGCTTCACCAGCTCGGCGCGCTCCTCCTTGACGTGGATGCATCGGGCCCGGAACAGCGCGTCGTCGCTGGCGTCGTGCTTCTCGATGATGCGCAGGCAGCTCTCCGCCTCGATGCGCGCCTGCTCGGGGTCGTAAACGCCGCACGGGATGTCGCAGTGGGCGTGGACGCGCCGCGTCGGGCGCACGAGGTTGCGCAGGGTCAGCATTGAGTCTCCTCTCGCGTGGCGATGCTTCTCAGGGTTCTGCAGTCATTCTCGCAGCAATCCGCGTGCCGCAGCCATGCGCTCGCCAGCTCGCCGATCGAGCTCGGATCAGCTTCCCATCACGATGCCGCCGTCCACGCCCAGCACCTGCCCGGTGACGTAGCGCGCCTCGTCCGAGGCCAGGTACACGGCCGCCGCCGCGACGTCGTCCACCGAGCCGACGTAGCCCATCGGCGTCAGCGTCTTGAGCGCCTCGGTGGCCGCCTCCGGTAGGTCGGCGGTCAGATCGGTCTCGATCAGGCCCGGCGCGATGGCGTTGCAGGTGATCCCGCGGCTGGCGAGCTCCCGGGCGGTCGTCTTGGTCAGGCCGATGAGCCCCGCCTTGGCGGCGGAATAGTTGGCCTGGCCGGCGTTCCCCATGCGGCCGGCGGCGGAGCTCATGTTGATGATGCGCCCGGATCGGGCCTTCATCATCGGTCGGGCGATGGCGCGCGTCATCCAGAAGGGTCCGCTGAGGTTGGTGGAGATGACGGCGTCCCACTCCTCCGCGCCCATGCGCATCAGCAGGTTGTCGCGGGTGATGCCGGCGTTGTTGACCAGGATGTCGACCTTGCCGAAGGCGTCCAGCGCGGCCTTGACGATGGCCTCGCAGGCGTCACGCCCCGCCGACGTGTCGCCCTGGATCGCCTCTGCCCGTCGACCTGCGCCGCGGATGGCCTCGACCGTCCGGTCCGCCGCGTCCTGGTTGCCACGGTAGTTGACGGCAACGTCGGCGCCCTGGGCCGCGAAGGCCAGGGCGATGGCGCGGCCCAGCCCCCGGCTGGCCCCGGTGACGAGCGCCACCTTGCCGGTCAGGTCGAACATCGATCCTCCTCGTGTGCTGCTGCGGCGCTCAGCGGGCGGCGCCCACCGGCTCGTCCTGGGTGCGCGGCTTGCCGAGCCGGGTCTGCTCGCCCGGCGCCACGAAGGCGCGGTTCGGGTCCGCGGTCCACTCCACCACGGCGGCGCCCGCGGTGTAGCCGGCCCCGAAGGCCACCATCAGGACCCGGTCGCCAGGCTTGACGCGCCCGGCGGCCACCGCCTCGACCAGAGCCATGGGCACCGATGCCGCGCTGGTGTTGCCGTATTTCTCGATGTTGATGAAGAGCTTCTCGTCAGGGATGCCCAGGGCCCTCTGGACGCTCTCGATGATGCGCAGGTTTGCCTGGTGGAAGACGAACTGGTCGATGTCGTCCACGGTGAGGCCGGCGTCGCGCAGCGCGTTGGCCGCCGAGTCGGCCAGCTGACGCGTGGCGTACTTGTACACCTCGCGCCCGAGCATCTTGATGTAGTGCTGGTTGGCGGCCACGGTGTCCGCCGAGGCCGGCTTCGCAGAGCCGCCGGCGGGGACGATGATCCCCTCGCAGCCGGTGCCGTCGCTGAACAGGTCGGCGCCGAGCATCCCGCCGGGCTGATCCGAGGCGGAGAGCAGCACGGCCCCCGCGCCGTCGCCGAACAGCACGCAGGTGTTGCGATCGGTCCAGTCGATGAAGCGGCTCAGCACCTCGACGCCGATGACCAGCACGTGGCGGTACACGCCGCTGCGGATGAAGCTGCTGCCGGTGGCCAGCGCGAACAGGAAGCCGGAGCAGGCCGCCTGCAGATCGAATCCCGCCGCGCGGGTGGCTCCCAGCTCGGTGGCAACCAGGACCGCCGTGGCCGGCAGCGGGTAGTCGGGCGAGCAGGTGCCCACGATCACCAGGTCCACCTCCGACGGATCCACGCCCGCGACCGCCAGCGCGTCGCGCGCGGCGTGGACCGAGAGGGTCGTCGTCGTCTCGTCGTCGGCGGCGATCCGGCGCTCGCGGATCCCCGTGCGGCTCACGATCCATTCGTCGGAGGTGTCCACCAGGCGCGTGAGGTCTTCATTGGTCATCACGCGCGACGGCGCGTACATCCCCCAGCCTGTGATCACCGCATTGGTCTTCATTCTCGTCTCCTCACGCGCTGGGGTCGACCTCAATGAGCGGCTGCTGGCGCTTCACCAGCGTCCCGCTCTCCACGAGGATGCGGGTCACTCTGCCCGCCGTGTCCGACTTGATCTCGTTGAACAGCTTCATGGCCTCGATCAGGCCGATGACCGCGCCGACACCGATCTCGGCCCCCTCGTTGATGTACGGTCGCGCGCCCGGTGACGGGGCCGCGTACCAGACCCCGGTCAGTGGCGCCGTCACGAAGCGCATCCCCGGAGCCGGCTCCCCGTACGGCGACGATGGCGATGCGTCCTGGCCGGCGGGCAGGGTCGCCGGCACGAGATCCGGGGCGGGCGGCGAAACGACGGCGGCAGCGGCGCGCGGCCGGACCAGGCGGACCATCAGCTCGCCGGCCTCGACCTCCAGCTCGTCCAGGCCGCTGGCCTCGAAGGCCGGCGCCAGGATGTCGATCGCCCGCAGCACGGGCTCGTGCGCGTCGCTCATTCGGCGTACCGCTGGAAGATGAGCGTGGCGTTGTGCCCGCCGAAGCCGAACGAGTTGCTCATGGCCACGTCCACCGGCACCTCGCGCGCCTGGTTCGGCACGTAGTCCAGGTCGCACTCGGGGTCGGGGAACTCGTAGTTGATGGTCGGCGGCACCATCCCGGTCTGGATGGCACGCACGCAGGCCACGGCCTCCACGCCTCCGGCGGCGCCGAGCAGGTGCCCGGTCATGCTCTTGGTGCTGCTGACCGGGACGCGGTAGGCCTGGTCCCCGAAGACGGTCTTGATGGCGGCCGTCTCCGCCCGGTCGTTGGGCGTGGTGCTGGTCCCGTGGGCGTTGATGTAATGCACCGCGTCGGGCTCGAGGCCGGCATCGGCCAGGGCCAGGCTCATGCTGCCCACCGCGCCGCGGCCGCCCGGGGCGGGCAGGGTGATGTGCGACGCGTCGTCGGTGGCGGCGAAGCCGACCAGCTCGGCGTGGATGGTGGCTCCACGGGCCAGCGCATGGTCCAGCGCCTCGATGACCAGGATCCCGGCGCCCTCGGACATGACGAACCCGTCGCGCTGCGCGTCGAACGGCCGGCAGGCCGCCTGCGGCCGGTCGTTGCGCTTGGTGGAGAGGGCCCGCATCGCGGCGAAGGCGCCGATCGGGATCTCGCTGATCCCCGCCTCCGCGCCCCCCGCGACCATCACGTCCGCGTCACCGCGGCGGATGGCCAGCAGCGACTGGCCGATGGCGTGGTTGCTGCTGGCGCAGGCGCTCACCGCCGCGAAGTTCGGTCCCCGCAGGTTCCCGTAGATGGCCACGTAGCCGGCGGCCATGTCGGCGATCATGGAGGTGACCAGGAAGGGACCGATGCGCTCCACGCCATGGTCGTGGGCCTCGATGATGTCGCGGATCATGGTGTTGATCCCGCCGATGCCCGAGCCGATGACCACGCCGGCGCGCTCCGCCTGGCGCTCGTCGGTGAGCGGCACCTCCAGGCCGGCGTCGCGCAGCGCCTCCAGCGCGGCGGCCCAGGCGAAGTGCACGTAGCGATCGTTGCGGCGGACCTCCTTCCTGGGCATCACCTCGGCGGCCTCGAAACCCTTCACCTCGCCGGCGATCTTGCAGTCGAGGTTGACCGGGTCGAATGAGGCGATGCGGTCGATCCCAGAACGGCCTGCGACCAGCGCCTCCCAGAAGCGGGGCACGTCGTTGCCGACAGGCGTCACCGCCCCCAAGCCGGTGACGACCACCCGCCGCTCACCGAGCTCGCGGAAGCTCGGCCGCTGCCAGCGCCCCTCAACCATCGGCGAGCCCTCCGGCGATCGACTGGTCACGCGGGATGATGAAGCTCAGGGTGCCCTCCGCGGCCACCTCGCCGTCCACGCTGGCCACCGCCTTCGCTCGCCCGAACATGCCGCGCAGCTTCTCCATGGTGATCTCCATGCGCAGCGTGTCCCCTGGCACCACCGTGCGGCGGAACCGGCACTCGTCGATGCCGGCGAAGAGCGCCAGCTTGCCGCGGTACTCGGGGAGGGTCAGGACCGCCACCGCGCCGGCCTGGGCCATGGCCTCGACGATCAGCACGCCGGGCATGATCGGCCGCTCCGGGAAGTGCCCGGTGAACTGCGGCTCGTTGGCGGTCACGTTCTTGAGCGCAACGACCCGCTTCCCGGGCTCCAGCTCCACGACCCGGTCCACCAACAGGAACGGGTAGCGGTGCGGGATGATGCGCATGATCTCGGCAGCCTCGATCGGCAGGGCGAGCTCGCTGGGCTGTTCGGTCATCGGTGGCTCCATCGGTCCATGGCTCATGGGCTGCCGGCCACGAAGGCGGCCGGCCCCACGCGGTCGAGCAGGTTGGTGCTGACCTCCGCATCCAGGAACGCGTCGTTGTCGACGATCCCGCGGTGGAAGGCGAGGTTGGTGCGCACGCCGTCGATGTGGAACTCGGCCAGCGCGCGTCGCGACCTGGCGATGGCCGACGGGCGATCCGGCCCCCACACGATCAGCTTGGCGAGCAGCGAGTCGTAGAAGGGCGGCACCTCGTAGCCGGGGTAGAGATGGGTGTCGACCCGCACGCCTGGGCCGCCGGGGAGGTTCAGCTCCTCGATCACGCCGGTCTGCGGCGCGAAGTTGTCGTTCGGGTCCTCGGCGTTGACCCGGAACTCGATGGCGTGCCCGCGCAGCGCCACCTGCTCCTGGGTCAGGGTCAGCCGCTCGCCCGCCGCAAGGCGGATCTGCTCGGCGATGAGATCGGTGCCGGTGAGCATCTCGGTCACCGGGTGCTCGACCTGGATGCGGCAGTTGATCTCGATGAAGTAGAAGTTCCCGTCCGCATCGAGCAGGAACTCGAGCGTGCCGGCGTTCTCGTAGCCGGCCGCAGCCACGGCCCGAATGGCGAGGTCGCGCAGACGCTCCCGAGCCGGCTCGCTCATGGCCGGCGAGGGTGCCTCCTCGATGATCTTCTGGTGCCGGCGCTGGACGCTGCAGTCGCGCTCGCCGAGGTGAATCCCGTTGCCGTGCTGGTCGAGCAGCACCTGCACCTCCACGTGCCGAGACTCCTCGATCCACTTCTCGAAGTAAACGCTGTCATCGCCGAAGGCGGCCTGCGCCTCGGAGCGCGAGAGGGGCAGGCTGGTCTCCATCTCGCGCGGGGAGCGCACCAGCCGCATGCCGCGGCCTCCGCCCCCACCCGACGGCTTGAGGAGGACCGGGTAGCCGGCCTCAGACGCCTGGGCCAGCGCGTCGCCGATGTCGGACACGATCCCGCGGCTGCCGGGCACGGTCGGCAGCCCGTTGGCGGCCAGCATGCGTCGGACCGCGTACTTGCTGCTGAACCGCTCCAGTACCTCCGCCCGCGGACCGATGAAGTGCAGGTCGTGCGCCGCCACCACCTCCGCGAAGCCCGCGTCCTCGGAGAGGAACCCGTAGCCGGGGTGGATCGCGTCGCAACCGGTGATCAGTGCCGCCGACACCACGGCCGGTTGGTTCAGGTAGCTCTTGCGCGCCTCTGCCGGCCCGATGCAGACCGCCTCGTCGGCCATCCGCACCGCCAGCGTCTCCCGGTCGGCCTCGCTGTAGGCGACCACCGCCGGAATCCCCAGGTCGCGGCAGGCTCGCAGGATGCGGACGGCGATCTCGCCGCGGTTGGCGATCAGGATCTTGTTGAAGCTCATGCCCGCACCGATGCCCTGGCCGGGCTGCCGGAGAGCGCCCGCACGGTGGCCTCCAGGCTGTCGCCGTCGGCCACGTTGAGCGTGCGCGCCCCGGGCGCGATGCGCCGCACCATGCCGGTCAGTGCCCCGCCTGGCCCGCACTCGATGAAGGTCTCCACTCCCTCGTCGACCATGCGCCGCACCGAAGCCAGCCACTCGACCGGGGAGCGAACCTGCTCGGCCAGCAGGGCCCGCAGGCGGGCGGCGCCGTGCTCCGGCTCGGCCGTAACGTTGGAGACCACCGGCACCGTGGCGTCTCGCCACTCCACGCTGTCGAAGGCCCGGGCCAGGGCGTCGCCCACCGGCGCCATCTGCGGGGAGTGGAAGGCGCCGCTCACCTTCAGCGGGATCAAACGTCGCGCGCCGGCGGCCCGCAGCGCCTCGTCGGCCGCGGCCAGCGCGGCGGCACTGCCGCTGAGGACCACCTGGCCCGGAGCGTTGTCGTTGGCCACCACCAGCACGGCCGGGGACGCCACGGCCCCGACCGCACGCTGCACCGTCTCGCGCTCCAGCCCGATAACGGCCACCATGCCCCCGCCCCCCGGGACCGAGGCCATCAGCTCGCCGCGCAGCGCCACGAGCCGCAGCGCGTCGTCGAAGGCAAGGACCCCGGCGGCGACCAGCGCCGCGTACTCCCCCACCGAGTGGCCGGCCACGAATGCCGGCGCCGGGTCGAGCCGCGCGCGCAGCGCCTCCAGCGCCGCCACGCTGGCGGTGAGCAGCGCCGGCTGGGTCCAGCGGGTGTCGTTCAGGCGCTCCTCGGGCCCATTCCAGGCCAGGTCGCTCACCGGCCAGTCCATGGTCCGGTCGGCGGCATCGAAGACGGCGCGCGCGGCCGGCTCGACCTCGGCCAGCGAGCGGCCCATCCCGACGGCCTGCGAGCCCTGCGGAGAGAAGAGCAGCGCGACGCTCATTCCGCCGGCTCCAGCTCGATCACCACCTGGCCGTACTCGACCGGCTCGCCGGCCTCGGCCACGAGGTGGCGCACCGTCCCGCGGCGCGGCGCGCGCACGTCGTGCCGCACACCGAGCATGTCCACGTGGCCGAGCGCGTCGCCCTTCTCCACCGCCAGGCCCGGCCCCAGGCCCTCGGCGAAGCCGAAGTATCCGACCGCCGGCGCGGTGACCTCGTGGCTGGGCGGAATCGACGCCGGCGGGCGAATCGCCAAGCGTCGCGCATGCCCGGCGTCGGAGGCCTCGTCCGGAGCCTTCCCCGGACCGGATGTGGCCGGCGCCGCGGCCACGCGCACGCGAAGCGCGCCGTGGCGCACCTCCAGCTCGCCGAGGCCCAGCCGGGCCAGGCGCTCGGACAGCTGCGGCACGATATCTCGCGCGGCCAGCTCCACCTGGCCCAGGTCCGTCTCGGGATCGCTCATGCGCCGCCCTCGTTGTCGTTGCCGTCGTCACCGCTGGGCCAGACCTCGCTCCAGCGCGGCCGCCGCGGGACGCCTGGGAGGCGGAGCAGACGGCCGATGCGCCGCCGCAGCGACGCCTCCTCGGCCGGCTGCAGCGGCTCGACCGCGGCCTCGTTCACCACCCCGATGCTGCGCAGCCGAGCATAGCGGGTCGCCAGCAGCTCCTCCGGCTCGAGCCGGGTGACGCGGGCCAGCGCGGCGAGCAGCGCGGAGCGAATGGCGCTCGCGGTGGCCGCAGCATCCTCCTGTGCTCCCCCGTCCGGTTCGGGGATGATGCCGTCGATCACGCCCAGCTCCAGCTGGTCCGCGGCGGTCATGCGCATCGCCGCCGCGGCCTCCGCGGCCTTCTCGGGCGCCCGCCACAGGATCGCGGCGCAGCCCTCCGGGGAGATCACCGAGTAGACCGCGTTCTCCAGCGCCAGCACCTCGTCGCCGACGCCGATGGCCAGCGCGCCGCCGGACCCGCCCTCACCAACGATGACGACCACGATCGGCACCTGGAGGGCTGTCATCCGCTTGATGCTGGCCGCGATCGCCTCGGCCTGCCCGCGCTCCTCCGCCGCCGGGCCCGGGAAGGCGCCGGCGGTATCCAGCAGCGTCACCACGGGCATCCCCAGCTTCTCGGCAAGCGTCATCAGGCGCTGGGCCTTGCGGAAGCCCTCGGGATGCGGCGAGCCGAAGTTGCGGAAGATGTTCGAATCGGTGTCGGTCCCCTTCTGGTGCCCGATGACCATCACCGGCCGACCGTCCAGCAGGGCCGGCCCGCCGACGATGGCCGGGTCGTCCCGGAACGAGCGATCGCCGTGCAGCTCGACGAATTCGTCGAACATGCCCGCCACGAGGTCGAGCGTGCGGGGACGCTGCGGGTGGCGAGCGAGCTGGACGCGTCGCCACGCCTCTTCGACGGCCTGCGGGGCGGGAGCCGGCGTCGTCATCGTTCCTTTTCCATGCGCGCCGGGCGTGACTGAGCCGCCGGTGGCTCTGGCACGGCGCCGTTGCCGGCCTCGGTCTCGACGTCGATGCCGATCGTCTCGCTCACCGCCCCTCCCAGCCGCTCGGCGAAGTCGGAGAGCACCCCGATCGGCCCCCACGATCGCTCCTCGACCTGCGGCCACGCCGTGTCGGGTGCGGCGACCGGCAGCAACCGGAGCAGGCGCGCCAGCGTGGCACGCAGCTCGGGGCGCGGGACCACGAGGTCCACGAAGCCGTGCTCCAGGAGGAACTCGGAGCGCTGGAAGCCCTCCGGCAGCTCCTCCCCCACCGTCCCGCTGGCCACCCGCGCACCGGCGAAACCGATCAGGGCGCCGGGCTCGGCCACGATCACGTCGCCCAGACTGGCGAAGCTGGCCAGCACGCCGCCGGTGGTGGGATCGGTCAGCACCGAGATGAACGGCACGCCCGCCACGTCCATCCGCGCCAGCGGCGCCGTGGTCTTGGCCAGCTGCAGCAGCGAGAGCGTGCCCTCCTGCATGCGAGCCCCGCCAGAGGCCGAGACGATGATGGCCGGGACGCGCTCCGCCAGGGCCGCCTCGAAGCAGCGGGCGATCTTCTCGCCGACCACCGAGCCCATGCTGCCGCCCATGAACCGGAAGTCGAACAGGCCGATGGCCACCGGTTGTTCGTCGATCCGCGCGGTGCCCCAGATAGCCGCCTCCCGCAGGCCGGTCTTGATGCGCGACGCCTCCAGGCGATCGGGATAGGCCTTCTGGTCGTGGAAGCCGAGCGGGTCGCCCGAGGTCAGCCCCGCGTCGCGCTCCACGAAGCTGCCCTCGTCGACGAGCAGGTCCAGCCGCTCACCGACGCTCATCCGGAAGTGGTGGCCGCAGGTCGGGCAGACGCGCAGGTTGCGCTCGAGCTGCTTGTTGAAGATCTGGGACTCGCAGATCGGGCACTTGGTCCAGGCATCCGCCGGACCATCGCGACGCCCCAGCGAGAACTTGATGCGCATCGTCAGCGGGCCTGGCGCTGCAGCAGCCGCTGCGAGAGGGAGTGGTGCCGCCGCCCGGAGCGCCACACGGCGAAGGCGGTGACCGTGACGCCCAGCGCCGCCGAGGAGAGCGCCCCCGCGGCGAGCAGCCGCCACGGGCGCCCCGGGAGCCCCAGCTCACGCGCCGTGCGCAGGATGCCGCCGTCGCCGGACAGGCGGCGGGCCAGCTGCTGCTCGAAGCTGCGCCCGGGCGGCACGGGGCGCAGCGAGTCGGACAGGCGCGCGGCGACGCCCAACAGCGGGCCTAGCTCCGCGTCGACGGTCGGCCGCTCCCCGGCCAGCAGGGTCTCCACGGCCTCGTCCAGCCGCTCGGGCGTCGAACGGGTCGTCATCGGTCACTCCTCGTGGGGGCTCATCCTATGACAACACCGCCGCGCGCGGTTCGTTACACCCTGGGCGGACCTTCCCTGGTCATCGTCCCAGCCGTGCGGAGAGGTCGCGCAGCGCCCGGTGCAGCAGGACCCGCGCCGCGCCCGGGGAGCGACCCAGCACCTCGCCGATCTCGGCGGCGCTCAACCCGTCGACGAAGCGCAGGATGACCACCTGGCGCCGCTCGTCGGGCAGCTCGGCGAGGGCGTCGAGCACCTCGCGCAGCTCGTCGGCGCGAGCCACCAGGCGCGCCGGGTCGGCGTCCGGGGCGGGTCGCTCGAACCCTTCCGGAAGCGGCTGGGCGCGGCGACGGAAGCGGCTGCGTCGCGCGTTGGAAGCCGTGTTGTGCGCGATTCGATACAGCCATGCCCGGAAGCTGGCTCCCTCGTCCCGGAACGACGGCAGCGCGGCCAGCGCGGCCAGGAAGGTTCGCTCGGTGGCGTCCTCCGCATCATGGTGGTCGCCGAGCTGGTAGAAGGCGTAGGCGTAGATCCCGTCCAGGTAGCGTCGGTACAGGACTTCGAACGCGGCGCGGTCGCGCTGTGCTGCCCGGACCGCGGCCAGATCGGAGTCGGGCCTCGCCGTTGCGCGCGGCTGGGGTTCGCGTTGCGCGTCGCCGCTCACGCCGGCACCTCGGCGGCCAGGTCGCGCACGGCGACCACCTCCCCCACTCCGAGCGCCACGCGCCCGGCCGGGGTGTCCATCAGCAGCGCGCCGTCGTCGGTGATGCCGGCCGCGATCCCCTCGACCACCGCATCACCCACCTCGACACTGATCCCCCGGCCGTCCAGGACCGATGCTTCCCGGAAGCGATCCACCGGCGAGCGGCCGGCCTCCAGCGCCGCGACCTCGACGTCCAGCCGGAAAAGGAGCTCCCCGAGCAGCCCCACGCGGTCCACGTCGGAGCCGGCGAAGTCGGCCAGCGAGGTCGCGCGGGCCGCGATCTCCTCCGGCATCTCGGCGCGCCTCCAGTTGACATTGATGCCCACCCCCACCACAGCATCCGCCACGCGCTCCGCGGCCAGGGTGGTCTCGACCAGCAGTCCGGCAACCTTCAGGCCCCCTGCGGTCACCACGTCGTTCGGCCAGCGGATGCCGAGCACCTCCCCGGGCGCGGCGGCGGCGCAGGCGTCTCTGACCGCCAGCGCGGCGGCGATGCCCAGCAGCCCGGCGCGACCCGGCTCCAGCACCGGCCGGAGGCTCACGCTGGCCAGCAGGTTCCGGCCCGCCGGCGAGAGCCAGGTCCGGCCGCGTCGCCCGCGGCCGGCGGCCTGGTGATCGGCCACCACGGCCACGCCCTCCCCGGACGCGGCGGCGAGCAGCTCGCGCGCGCGGTCATTGGTTGAGCCGATGCTGGCGTGGTGCTCCACGGCGTGGCCCAGCCGGCGACCGGGTCGGGCGGCAGCGTTCCAGTCGAGCGCCTCGGTCATCGGGCCATTATCGGGGCGGAGGTCCAGCCGCACGCCGGGCGTGTCCGCAGGCGGTACACTCGGCCTCCGATGACCGAGACCGCCACGCAGGATCCGGCGCCCGCGCCGACCACCCGGGAACGCGTCTTCTCCGGGATCCAGCCGTCCGGGGCCTCGCACCTGGGGAACTACCTGGGGGCGCAGGTCAACTACGTGGCGCTCCAGGACCGTTACGACGCGATCTACGCCATCGTGGACCTGCACGCCATGACCACCGTCCACGACGGTGACGTGCTTCGCCAGCTGACCCGCGAGATGGTGCTCGACCTGCTGGCCGTGGGGCTGGACCCCGAGCGCTGCGCGGTCATCCGCCAGTCGGACTTCCCGGAGCACTCGGAGCTGATGTGGATCTTCGACACCGTCGTCCCGGTCAGCTGGCTGGAACGCAACCCGACCTACAAGGAGGGCCGCGCCGAGGGCAAGGAGAACAGCAATGGGCTGCTCACCTACCCGGTCCTGCAGGCGGCCGACATCGTGATCTACAAGGCGACGCGGGTGCCGGTGGGCAAGGACCAGGCCGCGCACCTGGAGCTGTCGCGCGAGATCGTGCGCGCCTTCAACCGTCGCTACGGCGACGTCTTCCCCGAGCCGCAGGCGGTCTACACCGATGCGCCCACCGTGCTGGGCCTGGATGGCCAGCGCAAGATGAGCAAGAGCGCCAGCAACACCATCCCGATCTTCGCCGAGCCGGACGAGATCCGTCGCCTGGTGATGAGCATGGTCACCGACCCGCAGCGCATCAAGCGCACCGATCCCGGCCGCCCCGAGGTCTGCAACGTCTGCCAGCTGCATCGGTTCTTCG
>DASUSP010000264.1:0-4404 GCA_036375035.1 Candidatus Limnocylindria bacterium | reverse complement strand
GTCCGGCGCGGCAGCCGTGATCGCCGCCATCCGGACCCTCGCCCGCATCGCGCCCGACGCGCCGGTGATGGCCGTGGCGCCGATGGTCGAGAACATGCCGGGCGGCAACGCCCAGCGTCCCGGCGACGTTGTCAAGGCCATGAACGGCATGACCATCGAGGTCATCAACACCGATGCGGAGGGACGCCTGATCCTGGCCGACGCGCTGCACTGGGCGGAGACCCAGGGGGCGACCCACATGGTGGACGTGGCGACCCTGACCGGGGCAGCGGCAATCGCGTTCGGCGAGCTGATCAGCTGCTACTTCGCGAAGCCGCGCGACTGGGGCGAGAAGGTCCAGCAGGCCGCCGACGCCACCGGGGAGTGGTTCTGGGAGATGCCCCTGGCGCGCGAGTATCGGCCCGCCTACGACTCCGCCCACGCGGACCTGGTGAACTCGGGCACCCGTGACGGGTCGCTCATCAAGAGTGCCGTCTTCCTATCGGACTTCGCTACCGTCCCGTGGGTGCACGTGGACATCGGCGGAAGCGCCTACCTGACCTCAGACAAGGCGGCCAACCCGAAGGGAGCGCTGGGCACGACGGTCTCGACCCTGGTCCGGCTGGCGCTCGATTTCGCTGCCGAGGGGTAGCGTTTCGCGCGGAGAGGCCCCGCCGGTTCGACCGGCGGGGCCTCTCTTTCGTTCGCCGGGTGAGGCTCAGAGGTTGTCGTCGTCCGTGTCGTCGGCCTCGTCCTTGGCCTCGCCCCATTCGTTCTGCAGATCGCCCTCGATCTGCTGGGCCTTGCCCTCGGCTTCGGTCTTTGGATCGTCGGTGAGGTCGCCCCACTCCTCTTTGACCTTGCCGGCGCCTTCCTTGATCGGGCCTTCGATGCGATCGCTGTCCATCGTCGTCTCCTGTGCTGCGGCACTGGGGGCGGTGCTTCTCCACCCCTGTCCACCGCAGAGGCACGTGGCGTGCCAGCGCCTGTAGGATGGCCGCCGTGCGGCGAGCAAGCGGCCCGGAGCGGCCCAGGTGACGGCGTGGATCGTTGCGGCGGGGATCGGCTTCGCGCTGCTCGGCGCGGGCGCCGAGCGCCTGGCATCGGTCTGGCCGCAGGAGGAGGCCTCGCGGCGCGGGCCGGGCTTCCGCACCCTGGCTTTGGCGCTGCTATCTGGCGCCGCCGCGGCCGGCCTGGTCGCGCGCTCGCAGCTGCCGTGGTGGGCGACCACGGTGTACGTGGCCCTGCTGGCGCTGATGGTGCTGCTCTCGGCCACGGACCTGGAGCAGCGTCGCCTGCCGCACGTCGTGCTTGACCCGTTGATCTTGGCCGCCGTGGCGTTCGTGCCTTTCAACCCGGCCGTGACGCCGCTGGACGCGCTCATCGGCGCCGCGGTGGCGGTCGGCTTCATGGGGCTGGTGGGGGTCCTCATCCGTGCCGGCGTGGCGACGGGCGACCTCTACCTGGTCGCTCCCCTGGGCCTGCTGCTGGGCTGGGAGGGCGTGCTGCCCGCCATCTTCGTGGCGGCGCTGCTGTCCGCCGCCGCCAGCCTGGTCCTGCTGGCGACACGGCGCGTCGGGCTGAAGAGCTACATCCCCTTCGGACCGTTCCTGGTGGCCGGGACCGTCATAACGCTGGTGCGCGACCCAGATCTAATGGGAGAGGCCGCGGCTGCGCTCGCTCGCCTGGTCGGCTAGGCCCGTGTGGCCCATACCGCACATGACGTCCGTACCGGGCCACGCGCCAGATGGGGCAGTGGTGCGGGCTTGCGCCGCGCGGTATCCTTCCGCCTGCTTTGCCGACGTGCAGCCCGGCCCCGAGCCGTCGCCGCGCGACGCACGATCCACGTTGTTCGGAGCTCCATGATCGCCCTGCACCGCCGCCTCGCCGCCCTCGTCGCCCTGATCACGCTCGTCGTGCTGCTGGCCCCCGGCTCCGTCCGGGAGCCGGCCCGGGCCGATGAGCCGAATGTGAACGAGGCCATCACCCAGCAGGAGCAGATGGAGGCGGAGCTCGCCCGCCAGCGCAGCCAGCTCGACGCCCTGCGGCGGCAGCAGGCGGCGCTCACCACCAGCCTGGCATCGCTCACTGCCGACCTGGGGGCGGTAGGGCTCGAGCTGGATGCCGCCTTGCAGCAGCTGGAGCGGGTGACCCGCCAGCTCGAGCGCTCGCGCGAGGACCTGCAGCGGTATCAGCGCCAGATCGCCAGCCTGGAGGCCGATCTGGAGGCCGTCGCGCTCGACATCCGCGAGAGCAAGATCGACCTGGCGGCGCGCGAGTCGCTGCTGGAGGAGCACCTCCGGGCGGCTTACGAACAGTCGCAAACCTCCATGCTCGAGGTCCTGCTCTCCACCGAGTCGTTCGGCGAGGCCAGCAGCCAGCTCTCCTACATGCTGACCCTTTCGGACGAGGACCGGCAGCTGGCCGACGAGATCCGCGACGCGCGGGACCAGCTGCGCGTCCGCCAGCAGACGCTGCGTGACGGACGGGTGACCCTTACCGCGCTGCGCGACGCGGAGGCCGAGCGCGAGGCATCGCTCGCCGAGCAGCAGGCGGAGGTCGACGCGGCGCGCCGCCAGCTGGAGGCCTACCAGGCCCGGCTGGAGGAGCTGCAGGCGGAGCAGCAGGCCCAGCTGCTGGCTGCGGAGCGCAACGCGCAGGCCACCCAGGACCTGGTCGCGGCGCAGGAGCGAGCGCTGGAGGGCCAGCGGGCGCTGGTCGAGCGGCTGAAGGAAGAGGCGGACAAGCTCGACATCGCCTATCGCGGCCGCTTCGCCTGGCCGGAGCTCGGTGACTTCGTCATCACCCAGGAGTTCGGGCGCACCTCCTTCAACCCGCGGCACACTGGCATCGACATGGCCTACCACACGCCGCGCTGCGGCGGGCCGGTCTACGCCGCGGCCGACGGCACGGTGCTGGCCGACGGGCGGCCGAACAGCGGCTACGGCGACACGGCCATCGGGGTCATCATCGGGCATAGCCAGCGCCTGCAGACGTGGTACTGGCACATGTCAAGCGAGGTGGTGAGCGTGGGCCAGCAGGTGGAGACCGGCGACCTGCTCGGCTACGAGGGCGCCACGGGCCTGGCGACCGGCTGCCACCTGCACTTCGAGGTGCTCTTCGACGGCACCCCGGTCAACCCGCGCAACTACCTGCCCTGAGGGCCGTCTGCCCGATTCGACCCCGGACCGTCCATCGGGTACCGTAGCGGCCGATGCATCCTGCCATGCAGCGGCGGCGCCATCGGCTGATGGTGCGCCGCACTACTCGCCGAGGCGCGCCGAGGCGCGGACTGGCGACAGCCTTCCTCGTCATGGTCGGCGTGTTCGTCATGTTCGTGGGCGGGTCGATCGCCGGCACCGCCGGCGGCCTGCTGGCCGCCTACAACTACTTCGAGTCGGGGCTGCCCGATCCGCGCCTGCTGGACGACATCGAGCTGCCGGCTTCGACCTACATCTACGACCGCACCGGCAAGACCCTGCTGGCCCGATTCGAGTGCCAGAACCGGGAGCAGGTCAACTTCCGCGAGCTGCCCGAGGACATCGTCAACGCCACCGTCGCCGCCGAGGACCGGACCTTCTGGACCAACGACGGCGTCGACTACTACGCGGTGGCCGCGGCCGCCATGGCCAACCTGGAGGCGGGAGAGGTCGTGCGCGGCGCGAGCACGATCACCGCCCAGGTGATCAAGTACGCCGGCTCCATCAAGGAGGCCGAGGAGGAGCAGCCGGTCCCCGACGCGAGCGCCGCGCCATCGGTCCCGCTCGATCCGGAGGTCGACGAGACGGACCCGGACGACGTCTGCGAGCCGCCGGACCTGACCTTCCTGTCGGGGCGTGGCTACGACGACAAGATCCGCGAGTTCATCCTTGCCCGCCAGATGACGGGCGCATACCCCGGGCGGGAGGGCAAGGAGCGCATTCTCGAGACCTACCTGAACCTCATCTTCTACGGCAACGGCTCATATGGCATCAAGGCGGCTGCCGCGAACTACTTTGGCATCGCCGACCTGTCCCAGCTGACGCTCGCCCAGTCGGCCTTCCTGGCGGGCCTGCCGCAGCTGCCGTCGGCCTACGACCCGTACTTCAACGACCAGGGTCCCGAACGCGCCATCTCGCGCCGCAACGTGGTGCTGGACGCGATGCTGCGCGACGGCTACATCACCCGCGCCGAGTACCGCCAGGCTCGCAACACGACCTGGCAGGAGATGGGACCCAGCCGCATCACCTCGGTCCTGCGCGAGCAGCATTTCAGCTTCCGCGTCCGCCGCGAGGCGGTGCGCATCCTGGAGTCGATGGGCGTGCCCAATGCCGAGCAGGCGGTCCGCACCGGCGGCTACCGCATCACGACCACGCTCGACTACGGGCTGCAGGAGCAGGCCAAGGCGCAGGTCGTGAAATGGGTCACCAATCCGGAATTGGCCGC
>DASUSP010000263.1:0-9040 GCA_036375035.1 Candidatus Limnocylindria bacterium | reverse complement strand
ATCCCCCACTCCCGCAGCCTGGCCACCGCGGCCCGCTCCCGCGGCGAGACGTGGGTGGCGCCGTGCGCGGCGGCCGGGTCCCACACGTCGGCGTCCTCCGGCGCCACGTTGTAGTCGCCGCAGATCGCCAGTTCAGTGTCCTGGTCGTTGTCGTCCAGCCAGGAGGCAAGGCGCGACAGCCACTCGAGCTTGGCCAGGTAGAACTCGGAGTCGACCATGCGGCCGTTGGGGACGTAGATGCTGGCCACCCGCACGCCGCCGCAGGTGGCGGCCAGGAAGCGGCCGCCGTCATCGGTCCATCCGTCGGCGACCGGGATGCCGGCAACCACGTCCTCCAAGCCCACGCGGGAGGCGATGGCCACGCCGTTCCATCGGCCCGGCCCGTGGTGGACCAGCTCGTAGCCGAGGGCGCGGAAGTCCATCATCGGCGCCTGCTCGTCGGAGACCTTGGTCTCCTGCAGGCACAGGATGTCCGGCTGCTGGCGCTCGGTCCAGGCCAGCACGCGATCCAATCGGGCCTTCAGGGAGTTGACGTTCCAGGTGGCGAGGCGCATCGCGATGCGAGTCTAGACGGTGGGCACCGCACATATACTCGACCGCAGCCGATGCTCATCGGCACCGAAGGAGGAGAGAGATGTTCAGCGGGTTCCGCGACTTCGTCATGCGCGGCAACGTCGTCGACCTGGCGGTGGCCTTCGTCCTGGGCGCGGCGTTCGCCACGGTGGTTACCGCTTTCGTGTCCGGCATCCTGACGCCGTTGCTCGGCCTGCTCGGCGTCCCCGACTTTGCGGAGCTCCGAACCGTGCTCGATTCGGGCGCGGTCATCGAATGGGGGCTGTTCCTGAATGCCCTGATCGCGTTCATCCTGATCGCGGCGTCGGTGTACTTCTTCCTGATCGTGCCGCTGAACCGCATCAACCCGCCGGCGGGGGGTATCCCGATGAAGTCCTGCCCGATGTGCGCGTCCGAGATCCCGGAAGCCGCCAAGCGCTGCCCGATGTGCACCAGCGACCTGACCGGCGCGGGCGCGGGCGCGGGCGCCTGATCGCCTAGGCGTCCGCCCCAGTCCGGCACACCACCGACAGCTCCGGATCGTCCACGACGGCAAGCAGCCTCGCGCACTGGATGCAGTCGCGGATGGTGCGGTTCGGGCGGAGCGGGCAGGGCACTGCCCCGCGCTCGTCCACCGGCAGGACACTGGCGTGGGTCGGTGCGGAGCGGGCCCCCGGCGCCGGGGGCGGGGCAGTCTCGGCCGGCTCGCGGCGGGCGGCGAAGCGACGGTCCACCAGCCCCTCCAGGCCCTTCCGCAGCGGCGTGAAGGCGCTGGCCACGACCAGGATGGCGGCGACGACGGCCGTGTCCGACTCCTGGCCGGTGACCGCAACGAAGAGGCGTTGGAAGAGCGCCACGCCCGAGGTGTACATCCCACCCAGCAGCGCCATGAGCGGCACGTAGACGAGCGTCCGGCCAATCACCGCGTCGATGTCGAAGAGCCGGTAGCGCGAGATGGCGAAGGCCGATGCCACCGGGAAGGTGCACAGGCCCACCTGCGAGACGGCAGCCAGCGCCTCGCCGGTGGCGTCATCGACGCGGAGCACGTAGCTGGCGACCAGGAACGGCAGCGAGGTGGCAGCGGTCAGCCCGGCGGCCAGCACGATCCAGCGGAGCTGCGCCCGCTGCAGCTGGTTGCCCTGCCGGTAGCGCACCCACATCGACGCCAGCGCCGCGGCAATCCCGCCGAGCAGGACCGCCAACCCTCCGAGCCGTGCCGCCGCGGAGAGCAGCTCAAGCGAAGCCGGCAGGGCCATCGGGTTCGGGAGCGTCGGGTAGGTCAGCAGCCCGCGGGGATCGGTGGCGACCCCGAGGATCAGCAGTGCGCCGCCCAGCACGATCGCCGGCGTCGCGTGCTGCCACTTCCCGGGCAGGGGCGTGCCGTTCGGGAACAGGTAGGCGGCAAGCACCAGGCTCGTCAGCACGGTGGGAGTCGCGAAGGAGGTGCGCAGCCAGCCGGCCGCCACCACCAGGTCGGAGGCTGGCCGGAAGCTCTCGTGAGCGCTGGCCACCAGCAGGTTGACCGGCAGCATCATGCCCAGCGCCACCCCGGCCGCCAGGAAGAGCCACCCGATCGGGTTGCGCGGCAGCTTGGCGGCCATGATGCCGCCGACGGCTGCGTACGAGATGGGGCTGATCACCAGGCCCAGCACGCCGGCCGGGGTGCGGCCGAAGGGCACCGGCATGGGCGCCATGTTGCGACCGATCCAGAGCATGAAGCTCACGACGACCACGCCGACGATCGCCAGCGACATGGCCGCCGCCACGAGCGCGGCGTACACGACCCAACGCTCCCCGAACCCCCGCGTCGTCCGGACCTCGGTCAGCTCGCCGCCCGTCATGCCAGCCTCCCGGTCGCCCTTCGACCGGATCGGTGATCAGGCTAGGTATCGCGCAACGCGCGCCGATTCCCAGTGCCGAATGTCCCGCACCATCCGGGATGCAGCGCCCGTCCGTTCCCGCGCCGGTTCCGGCCCGATGCAACGGGCCATTCTTCACGCCAGGTCGGCTGCGCGTGCGATTTGGCCCGAGTGAGCGGGCCACCATGAGCCTGAGCTGCGCTCTGGCGCGGGGACCACGCACCCAATGGCCCGATACACCGGGCCCTTCATCACGCCGCGCGCGTCCCAGGTGATGTGTGGCCCGATACACCGGGCCACCCGCCAGGTCCGGGAAGAGAGCTCTGCTCCCCGAGATGCAAGGGGCGCGGGGATCAGACCTCCTTGTACTCCCCTTCGATCGTCTCCTCCTCGCCGCCGGCCTCGCCCTCGCCCTCGGCGGCGCCGGCGCCGCCGTCACCATCGGTCCCATCCGTGGGACCTCCGTCGGCGGGTCCGCCGGAAGCCTCGTAGGCCTTGGCGCCGATGCGCTGCAGGACCTCGGCGAGCTGCTGCTTGGTGGAGTCGATGGCCCCGGCATCGGTCCCGTTCAGGGCCTCGCGTACGGCGGCGATGCGCGACTCGACCTCGGCCTTCTCCTCGTCGGTCACCTTGTCGCCCAGGTCCTTGAGCAGCCGCTCGGCCTGGAAGGTGAGGGCGTCGGCCTCGTTGCGCGACTCGACCTCGGCGCGGCGCTTGCGGTCCTCCTCGGCGTGCTCCGCCGCCTCGCGGACCATCTTGTCCACGTCCTCCTTGGCGAGCATGGAGCTGGCGGTGATCGTCACCTTCTGCTCCTTGTTGGTCGCCTTGTCGCGGGCGGTGACGTTCAGGATGCCGTTGGCGTCGATGTCGAAGGTGACCTCGATCTGCGGCACGCCGCGCGGGGCCGGCGGGATGCCGTCCAGGCGGAACGTGGCCAGCTTCTTGTTGTCGGCCGCCATCTCGCGCTCGCCCTGCAGCACCACGATGTCCACGCTCGGCTGGTTGTCACTCGCGGTCGAGAAGATCTGCGTGTGGCTGGTCGGGATGGTGGTGTTGCGGTTGATCATCTTTGTCGCCACGCCGCCCAGGGTCTCGATGCCGAGTGACAGCGGGGTGACGTCAAGGAGAAGGACGTCCTTGACCTCGCCGCCCAGCACGCCGGCCTGGATCGCCGCGCCGACCGCCACCACCTCGTCGGGGTTGACGCCCTTGTGCGGCTCCTTGCCGTTGAACATGCCCTTGACCGCCTCGATGACGGCCGGCATGCGGGTCATCCCGCCGACCAGGATGATCTCGTCGATATCAGCCGCGTTCAGGTTGGCGTCGGCCAGGGCCTGCTTGACCGGGCCCTCGGTCTGCTTGATCAGGTCGGCCACCAGGTCCTCGAGCTTGGCGCGCGAGAGGTTGATGACCAGGTGCTTGGGGCCCGATGCGTCGGCGCTGATGAACGGCAGGTTGATCTCGGTCTGGGTCGTGGACGAGAGCTCGATCTTGGCCTTCTCGGCCGCCTCCTTGAGCCGCTGCAGCGCGATCCGGTCCTTGGACAGGTCGATCCCCTGGTCCTTGCGGAACTCGTCGATGAGCCAGTCGATGATGCGCTGGTCGAAATCGTCGCCGCCCAGGTGCGTGTCGCCGTTGGTGGAGCGCACCTCGAAGACGCCCTCGGACAGCTCCAGGATCGAGATGTCGAAGGTCCCGCCGCCCAGGTCGTAGACGGCGATCTTCTCGTCCTTGGTCTTGTCCAGGCCGTAGGCCAGGGCCGATGCGGTCGGCTCGTTCACGATCCGCTTCACGTCCAGCCCGGCGATGCGCCCGGCATCCTTGGTCGCCTGGCGCTGGGTGTCGTCGAAGTAGGCGGGCACGGTGATCACCGCCTCGGTGATCTTCTCGCCGAGGTAGGCCTCGGCGTCGCCCTTCATCTTCTGCAGGATCATGGCGCTGATCTCGGGCGGGCTGAAGGTCTTGCCGTTGGCCAGCGTCACCACCATGCCATCGGACTTGGGGTCCTTCTCCACCTTGTAGGGCACCAGGTCCTTGCTGCGCTGGACCTCGGGGTCGTCCCAGCGCCGGCCCATGAAGCGCTTGATGCTGAAGATGGTGTTCTCCGGGTTGGTGATCGCCTGGCGCTTGGCCACCTGGCCGACGAGGCGCTCCCCGGACTTGGCGAAGGCCACGACCGACGGGGTGATGCGGCCGCCCTCCGCGTTGGTGATGACCTGCGGCTCGCCGCCCTCCATGACGGCCACGACCGAGTTGGTCGTGCCCAGGTCGATTCCGATGATCTTGCCCATGGGCTCAGTGCTCCTTCGGGTTGTTCGCGACTCTGACGAGCGCCGGGCGCAGGACCCGGTCGTGCAGCCGATACCCTCGCTGCAGCTCGCCGATCACTTCGTTATCGGGGTGGTCTGCGGTCTCCTCGTGGACGACCGCCTCGTGGACGTTCGGGTCGAACGGGAGGCCAATGGCCTCGATTGGCGTGACGCCCTCGCCCTCGAGGACGCCGCGCAGCTTGCGCTCTACCAGCCGCACGCCGTCGACCCAGCCCTCGTGCGCGTCCTCCGGGACGTTCTCCAGGGCACGGTCGAAGTCGTCGAGCACGGCCAGCAACTTGCCGATGAGGGTGGCGTTTGCGAAGCGCGCCACCAGGTCGCGCTCCTCCTCGGTGCGACGCCGGTAGTTCGAGAAGTCGGCGGCGGCACGCTGCCACGCCCGCAGGTGCTCGTCACCCTGGGCCTTCGCGTCATCGAGCTGGTGCTGGAGCTCCTCCAGCTTCGCGATCAGCTCGCCGCGCGACGGGCCGCGGCCACGCTCCTCGCGGCGATGGTGCCCCTCGTGGCCATCGCGGGCGTCGCCGTTGGTCGGTCGGTCAGTCATCAGTCTCGCCATGGTGGCTGGTGATCAGCTCGTTCATCAGGGTGGACAGGTAGCGCACCGTTCGAATGGCACGCGGATACGGCATGCGAGTCGGACCCAGGACACCCAGCATGCCGAGTGCCTGATCCGGCTGGCCGTAGGGCGCGAAGACGAGGCTGACCTCGTGCATCGCGTCGATGGTGTTCTCGTGCCCGATGATCACGTGCACGCCCTGCCGCCGGCCGAGCACGGGGATCAGCTGCTCGAAGAAATCCGAGCGCTGCAGGACCTCGAGCACGCCGCGCAGCTTGGATCCCTGGGCGAACTCCGGCTGCTCCAGGACGTTGGCCAGGCCGTCAGTGATGACCTCCTCGACGATGGCGCCATCCGCCTCCTCCAGCAGCTGCGCGACCGCCTCACCGACCAGCGCGTGCAGCGGGTCGGAGCGCGACGTCCGGCGCCGCACGGCGGGGGCCGCCTGCCCGGGCAGCTCCAGGTTGAGGGCGGCGGCCACGGCGTCCAGCTCCGGCTGGCCGAAGGGCGCCTGCTGGCTCAGCCGATCGGCGGCGGCCCGGTCCAGGCGGCGCTGGACCACGTTGCCGTCGGCGAGGACCAGGACGCATAGCCGGTTTCCGTCGCCCAGCTGGACCAGCTGCAGGTGCCCGAAGCGCGCACGCCGCGAGCGGGCGGGGGTAACGACAGAGGCGGAGCGGGTGTTGCCGGCCAGGATGCTGGCCGCCAGCCGCAGCCACTCGTTGCTGGTCAGCTGCACCTGGCTGAACTGGTGACGGATCATCAGCTGATCGGCCCGATCGAGCTGGGCCTCGCGCATCAGCGACTCGACGTAGACGCGGTAGCCCAGGTCCGAGGGGACGCGCCCGGCGCTGGTGTGCGGGTGGCTCAGGAGCCCCAGGGCCTCCAGCTCGGCCATGGCGCTGCGGATCGTGGCCGGGCTGACGCCCAGCGCATGCCGCTGCACCAGCGTCTTGGAGCCGACCGGGACGGCGGTCATCACGTAGTCCTCGACCACGGCGCGCAGCACCGACTGCTGCCGCTCCGAGAGATCAATCTCGGGACGCGGCGCCGCGGGGCGATCGTCACGCCGCAGGTGGCTGATCATCGGGCCTCCGGTCTCGAATTCGTGCTCGTCCATGCCCGCGTTGGCACTCTAAGGTTGAGAGTGCTAACGGGGGTTGCCGAATGGTACCAACCGTCGAAGGCCGATGTCAACGAACGGCCTGCCCTCTACGATGCCCGCATGCGCCTGCTGGGGACCGTCGTGAACCTCGCTCTGCGCGCCTCCATCCTGGCCGTCCTGGCCGAGGCACTGGCGCGCCCCCACGATCGCCGCTACGAGGGAAAGGCGATCGGCAAGCGCGGGCTGGTCATGATCCCGCTGAGCCTGGTGGTGCCGGCAGCCCACGCGCTGCGCAGGGGCAGCCGCGCCCACGGCGCGGGGCGAGCCTACCCGCTATGGACCGACAACCTGTGGCTCTCCATCTTCGCGCTGGACCTCGCCGGCAACCACTTCGACTGGTACGACCGCTACCGGTATTTCGACGCCATCCCCCACGCACATGGCACCGGGGCCGCGACCGTGGCCGTCGCCGAGCTCCTGGACCTGCCGGCGTTGAGCGCGGTGGGGGTCGCGCAGCTCGGCCACATCCTGCTGGAGGCGCAGGAGTACTACAGCGACGTCTGGTTCGGGCTGCGCAACGTGCGAGGGACGTGGGACACGGTCAACGATCTGCTGGCCGGAGCGGCGGGCTCCGCCGCATACTCCGGGGCTCTGGCCGTCATCCGCCGGGGGCGAAGCCGATGAGGGCCTCGTTGGCCAGCAGCCGCCCGGCGGCCGACAGCCGAAGCGCGTCCAGGTCCACCTCCAGCAGGCCGGCGGCGGCTCCCCGGCTGACAGCCTCGGGATAGAGATCCAGCGGGTCGCGGCCGAACTCGGCGGCGAAGGCGCCCCGGCTCAGCCCGTCCACCCGCCGCAGGCCGAGCGCCACCGCCTCGAAGGCCCTGGTCGGCTCGTCCAGCTCCTCGCCTCCCGCTCGTGGCGGCCGGCCCGATTCCACCGCGGACAGGTAGGCGTCCAGGTCGCGCTGGTTCCAGCTGCGCTGGGCAGCCCCGTCGTACGAGTGCGCCCCGGCCCCGATGCCCGTGTACGGCCGCCGCGCCCAGTAGGCCGCGTTGTGTCGCGACTCGCGGCCGGGCCGCGTCCAGGACGAAAGCTCGTAGTGCGCGTAACCCGCCGCGTCCAGCACCTCCTCCGCCGCGCGGTACTGGGCCGCGGCCAGCTCGTCGTCCTGCGACTGCGCCATCTTGGCGCGCCAGCGCAGCGCGCCGGTCCGCGGCGGGGCGGCCCACTCGTCCGGCGCCAGTGCCAGCTGCAGGGCATACAGCGAGACGTGGTCCGGATCCAGCGCCAGCGCTGCACGAAGGCCAGCGCGCCAGTCGCCAAGCCCCTGTCCGGGGATGCCGTAGATCAGGTCGATGCTGACGTTGTCGATGCCCGCCTCCCGCGCCGCGGCGAAGGCGACTCGCGCCTCGGCGCCGGTATGGCCGCGCGCCAGCGCGCGCAGGTCGGAGTCGCGCAGCGACTGGACGCCCAGCGAGATGCGATTCACGCCGGCGCTACGCAGGCCGGCCCAGTCCGGGGACTCGCGCGCGCTGGGATTCGCCTCCAGCGTGACCTCCCTTGGCTCACTGGCCCAGTGCGCCCCCGCGGCCAGCAGCAGCCGCTCGACGGCCGATGCCGGCAGCAGCGACGGCGTGCCACCACCGAAATAGATCGTCTCCAGCCGGCCGGCGGACGGACGCATGGCCAGCTCGGCCAGCAGCGCCTCGACGTAGCGCGGGATATCGGCCGCGCGCCCACCTACCGTCACGAAGTCGCAGTAGGCGCACACCAGCCTGCAGAACGGCACGTGCACGTAAAGGTGGTGACTCCCCGGGGGCCTCAGCGCGTCACCTGGCATGGCCACATCATCCGGCAGCCAGCCCGCCCAATCCAGCAGCGTTCGAGGTCAGGCGTGGCGGCGCCCGGTCGAACGGCGTTGCGAAGCCGCCGGAGATCAGGTGCCGGCGCGCCTCACTCCATCGGTCTAGATTGGTCGCGTGCGCAGCCGCCCTCCGGCGAACGCGAACAGGGCGGCGATCACCGCGAAATGCCCGACCATGGCTGGCACCACCGACCCGGCGGTGACGGTCGCCAGCCCCGCGCCGTAGCCCAGCAGCACCGAGCCGATCAGGAAGTACCACTGCCGCTCGCGCCACAGGCGACGCTGGGCGAGGCCGTAGAGGAGCGCCTGGATGACGAGCGCGGCGCCCACCCCACCGGGAATGTCGGCGAAGAGCAGCATGCCCAGCACGATCGAGCGGAACTGCAGCTCATCGGCGAACGCGCTGGCCGCCGCGCCGAGCAGCCGGGTCGGCACCAGCGGCGTGGGCAGCGGGGTGATGCTCCCGTACCAGCGGAAGGCGAAGGCGATGGCGTTCAGCACGGCCACCGCGCTGAACAGCAGCATGATGGGCAGCATCGCGTCGGGGTCGCCGGGGGCCAGGAACAGCTCAGCCCGCCCGTTGGGCAGGATCAGCACGATGCCGATGGCGAAGGCCACCACCAGCCCGTAGTAGGAGAGCGGCCCCATCCACGGGTATCGGTACCGGAAGTAATCGGAGCGCATGATCCGCTCCGAGTCGAAACGCAGCAGGACCAGGAAGATCGTCAGCCCCAGCGCGATCGAGAGGCGCAGGGATTGCTCGAAGTCCACCTA
>DASUSP010000262.1:0-2308 GCA_036375035.1 Candidatus Limnocylindria bacterium | reverse complement strand
GCTGGCCATCGAAGAGGTCCGCGCCGCCACCGGAAAGGGCTGAGGCCCGGCGATCGTGGTGCTGGCGGGCGAGCGGATCCACGTCATCGGCATTGCCGGCTCCGGCGCGGCGGGCGTTGCGCTTCTCGCGCACCACGAGGGCGCCCGGATCGACGGCTGCGACGCCGACACGCCCTCGCCCTACACCCCGCCGCTCGAGGCGGCCGGCATCCGGATCATCTCCGGGCACGACCCGGCGCACCTGGACGGCGTCGAGCGAGTTGCCATCACGCCGGCGCTGCGCGCCCATCCCGACCTTCCGGAGCTGGTGGCCGCGCGCGAGCGCGGCCTGCCGGTGGTGCCCTGGCAGGCGCTGCTGGGCGAGATGATGGCCGCGCCGGGCCGGGTGGGCCTGGCCGTCACCGGCACCCACGGCAAGTCGACCAGCACCGCGCTGCTCGGTCACCTGCTCATCGCGGCGGGCATGGATCCCACCGTCGAGGTCGGCGCCTTCATGGCCGATTGGGGGGCATCGGTCCGGCCGGGCAGGGGAGCGCCGTTCGTTGTCGAGGCCGACGAGTTCGGCGACAACTTCCTGCACTACCACCCCGCCGGCACGATCGTGACCAACGTGGAGATGGACCACCCCGACTTCTTCGCCGACCGCGAGGCGGTGCTGGCCTCGATGGAGCGTTTCACGCGGGGGATGGTGGAGTCGCCGGCGCTGGGCGGTCGCTTGCTGCTCGTCGCCGCCGCCGACCCTGGCACGCGCGACCTGCTGGCCCGCCTGGACGGCTGGAACGGGCGCGTGATCCGTTACGGCCCCGGCGGGGACGTTGCTGCCGAGGAGGTGCGCCCGTCGCCGCAGGGGACCGCCTTCCGACTGCTGGGACGCGAGTTCCGCTCGCCGCTGGCCGGGGAGCACAACGTGCTGAATGCCACGGCCGCCCTGCTGCTGGCGCACGAGCTGGGGGCCGAGCCGAATACCCTGGCGGAGGGGCTGCGTACCTTCCCCGGCGCCGGACGCCGCATGGAGCTGATCGCCGATACTGCCGGCGTGATCGTCTACGACGACTACGGCCACCACCCGACCGAGGTGCGCGCCGCCTTGGCCGCGGCACGCCAGAAGGTGGGGGATCGGCGCCTGTGGGCCGTCTTCGAGCCGCACATGTACTCCCGCACCGCGCTGCTGATCGACGAGTTCGCCACGGCCTTCACCGATGCCGACGAGGTCGTCATCGCCGACATCTTCGCCAGCCGCGACACCGATGACGCGCTGCGGGCCACCTCCGCCGAGGCCCTGGCCGACGTGATCGAGCGCACCTCGGGCGTGTCTGCCATCGCCACCGGCGACGTGGATGCCACCACGACCTACGTGGCGGAGCACCTGCGCGCCGGCGACGCCGTGCTGGTGATGGGCGCCGGAAAGTCGTACCGCATAGCTGGCGGCCTGGCCAAGGCGCTCGCCGCCGGCGTGCTGGACGCGCCTCGGAGTCTCTCGTGAGCGGCGCGCGGGTCGTCGTGCTGACGGCCGTCCTGGCCCTGGCGGTCACGATCCTGAACCAGGGGTTGGTGGGCCTGGTCGAGGCGTCCGGGGCGCGCGACCAGCCGGCCGCGATCCTGGTGCTGCTGCTCTCCGCGTTCCTGGGTCTGCTGACCGCAGTCGTGGCCCGCGCCATGCGGCTCCCCGGCTCGGTGGCGCCGACGGCGCTGGTCCTGGGCTGGATCGCGGTCCCGCCCCTGCTCGCCGCCATCCCCAGCCAGGCCACCGACCTGTTCGCGGGTCGCGCCAACCTCGACGCCACCGAGGCCATCGCGCTGGCCGTGGCCGTCGTCTCGGCCGCGGTGACGCTCGCCGTATCGGGACGCGGCGAATAGCTCAGGACTCGGGCCTCGGGTCGGTCACGCGGCCCAGGAACAGGATCGCGCCGGTGGGCACGTCCCTCAGCGCGAAGATGAAGGGGCGATCGACCCTGATCGCAGGCTCGGCGACGCCGCTGAGCTCCATGACCACCGCCGTTGCCGCGGCGGCGGTCGTGCCGATCTCGTCGACGTCGATGTTGGCCTGGTGCGCGATCGCCGAGATGAACAGCGCCGCCTCTCGCGTGATACCAGAGAAGTCGGCGGCCCCGCTGAAGGCATCGCGCATGCCCAGCTCGGCGAGCGGGTCGTTCAGGGTCGCGCTGGTCTCGATCCCGAACTTCGGGAATCGCAGCTCCACCTTGTCGCCGCCCAGGCCGGCGACGATCTCGTCGAGCAGGTCCGGCGTCAGCTCGGCCTCGAAGGCGGCGAGGTCGTCGGGGACGATGACCAGCATCGCCAGCTCGTC
>DASUSP010000261.1:0-17652 GCA_036375035.1 Candidatus Limnocylindria bacterium | reverse complement strand
CAGTTCTCGTCGGTGGCCCTCTTCATCGAGCGCGCAACGGCGGTGCAGCCGGGATTCAAGGTGGACGCGGCCAACGCGCCGGCCATCGCCGAGATCTGCGCCCGCCTGGACGGGTTGCCGCTGGCCATCGAGCTGGCCGCGGCCCGTGTCCGGGTCCTCACGCCGCAGGCCATCATGGCCCGCCTGGACCGTCGCCTCAGCCTGCTGGCCGGTGGCTCGCGCGATCTCCCCGAGCGCCAGCAGACGCTGCGCGGCGCCATCGACTGGAGCCACGATCTGCTGGAGGCACCTGACCGGGCCGCGTTCGCCCGCTCCAGCGTCTTCGCCGGCGGGGCCGATGAGGACGCCTTCAGCCAGGTCGTGCTGGCGGATTGGCCCGGTGACGCCGGCCCGGCACCCGATCCGCTCGACGCGCTCACCTCGCTCCTGGACAAGAGCCTGATCCGCCAGGAGATGGCCGAGGGCGAGGTGCCGCGCTATCGCATGCTGGAGACGATCCGAGAGTACGCCGCCGAGCGCCTGGCCGAGGCTGAGCCCGGGTCGGAGACCCGCCTGCGACATGCTGAGTACTACCTGGCCGCGGCCGAGGGCGTGGCGGCGCGTATCTTCAGCGACGAGCAGCGCACCTGCCTGGACACGCTGGAGCGGGAGCACGACAACCTGCGAGCGGCGATCTCCTTCGCGATTGAGCAGGATCGCGTGGAGCTGGCCATGCGGCTCCTCGCCGCGCTGTGGCGCTTCTGGCAGATGCGCGGCTACCTCACCGAGGGCCGCGAGCGCGCCGAGCGGATCCTGGCTCTGCCCGACGCGGAGGCGCATCCGGAGATGCTGCTCCGGGCGCTCGACGCGGCCGGGGGCATCGTCTACTGGCAGGGCGACATGCCAGGTGCCAGGGCCGTCTATCGCCGACAGACCGAGGTCGCGCGCCAGCTCGGTGACGTCCGTGGCGAAGCGGAGGCCATGTACAACGAGAGCATGACCTACGCGCTGGATTCCGACTCCTCGGAGGCGCGACGGCTGTCGACCGCTGCGCTGGAGAGGTTCCGCTCGCTCGGTGATCGCCACGGCGAGGGTCGCGCGCAGTGGGCCTACCTCAACGCGCTGGCCTACGATCGCGACACGGCCGAGGGCGAAGCGCTGGCGGCGGAGACGGTGGCCATCTTCCGCGAGGTGGACGACCGCTTCATGCTGGCCTGGGCCCTCTACACCCAGGCGCTGATGCTGATCCAGGTGCGCCGCGTCGACGCCGCACGCGCCGCGCTCACCGAGGCGCTGAACATCTTCCAGGAGACCGATGACCTGTCCGGCTACGCGCTGGTGCTCGATGGCTTCGCGTCGCTCGAGTGGCTGACCGCAAACCGTGACCTGGCGATGCGCATCGCCGGCGCCGCGGCCGCCATCCAGGATGTCTCCGGCGTAGGGCTGGCGCAGCGCAACCGGGAGTACGCCCAGTTCTTCCCGGCCGATCTGCTGGCCGAGGCGCCGCTGGCCGAGGCCTACGCGGAGGGACAGAAGCTGACGCCCGACGAGGCGGTGCGCCTGGCGCTCGGCCGGTGAGCGCGGTCGTCCGCTATGCGGGCGCCGCCAGGTCGCGGCGCGGATAAACCACCAACGCCCACGCGATCGGGACCACCATCGCCGCCGCCAGGATGGCGAAGTCGAGCGGATCCGCCTCTCCGCTCAGCAGCTCGCCCGGCTGGAAGTGGTGGAAGAGCGAGTAGTCCTGCGTCCACTCGGCCGCGTCCCACAGTGAGCCCAGGATCTCGAAGAAGTAGTTGAGCAGCAGGTACCCGAGGCTCAGTCCCAGCGCCGGTCCCGCCCTGTCGGAGCTCACCGATGCCGCCAGCGAGAAGGAGCCGAATGCCGCCCACAGCAGGACGCCGTTGGCGAAGACCAGCGGCAGCCGCGCCATCTCCAGCTCCTCTGTGACCCCCACGGCCCACACTCCGGCCAGCTGGCCGAGGACGAGGGCCGCCACCACCAGCGCGACCAGGACCAGCACGGCGAGCGCCACGACGGCGTAGTGCCGATGCCGCGAGATCGGCCGGCTGAGCAGCACTTCCAGCGTGCCCCGCTCACGCTCCCCGGCGATTGCCGCCACCGGCGAGCCGATGGCGAAGACCGCCACGAAGGCGATGGCCAGTGGGTGCTGCAGTCCCAGGGTCAGCGCCCCGGCCAGGGTGAAGAAGTCGCCCGACCCGAAGCTGAGCAGGTCCCGCGGGAAGAGTCCCGAATTCACGATCTCGCGGACCGCTTCGGAGAAGCTGGTGTAGAAGACCGGGACCAGCATGCTCCATCCGAATGCCACCAGCATCAGGATCAGGAGGCGCGTCCGGTTCCAGGCCAGGGTGCGAGCGAAGAGCGCCCAGCTCACGGCACCTCCTCGGCGTCCTCGGCGTAGTACTCCAGGAACGCCTCCTCCAGGCGTGCGGGCTCGATGGTCAGGTCCAGCAGCGACGGGGAGGCGACCGCGCGCACGAACGGCGCCACGTCGCCGAGCAGGGTGCCGCTGATCCGATCGCCGTCGACCGCGACGTCAACCAGGCCGGGCACCACCGAGAGGTCCGGGGCGGTGCCCAGCCATCGCAGCTGGATCCGGCGCTTGCGCCGTGCCAGCAACTCCTCCACGCGGTGCAATGCCATGAGCCGGCCGCGGCGGATGATCGCCACGCGATCGCAGACGCGCTCCACCTCGGAGAGGATGTGGCTGGACATGAAGACGGTGCGGCCGGCGGCGCGCAGGTCGCCCACGATCGCGTAGAAGCCCTGCTGCATGAGCGGGTCGAGGCCCTCGGTCGGCTCATCAAGGATCGCCAGCTCCGGGTCGTGCTGCAGCGCCTGGATGACCCCCATCTTCTGGCGCATGCCGCGCGAGTAGTCGCGCACCCGACGGCGCAGGACCGATGCGGGCATCTCCAGCCGGTCGCACAGCTCCTCGCGGCGCGACGGGGGCCGGCCCTGCAGGTCGCTCAGGTAGTCGAGCGCGTCGCGCCCCGACAGGGAGTCGTACAGCGCGATGCCGCCGGGCAGGTAGCCGATGCGGCTCCGAATCTCGACCGAGTCACGCTCGACGTCCCCGCCAAGCACGGTCGCGCTGCCGGCGCTCGGGTGCAGGAAGCCCAGCAGGATGCGGATCATGGTCGACTTTCCGGCCCCGTTCGGGCCCAGGAAGCCGAAGATCTCTCCGGGCCGGACCTCGAGGTCGAGGTCCACCAGGGCCTGGACCGATCCGTAGTGCTTGCCCAGGCCGCGGGTGGCGATGACGGCGGCCAGCGCGTCCTGCATCGGTCAGTCCAGCCGTTCGTGCGCGTCAAGTGCGCGCACGAACGCATCCCACGTCTCGGGCCGCAGGACAAAGCGCACCAGCTCAGGCCCCGTGCGCCCGGAGAGATGCTCCGCGACCGTGTCGACGGCGATGCGCGCACCCTCGTCGAGCGGGTAGCCGTACACCCCCAGGCTGACGGCCGGCAGCGCCAGGGTTCGCGCGCCCAGCTCGTCGGCCACCGCCAGGGTGGACCGATACGCGGCGGCCAATTCGTCCGCCTCCCCGTGCGAGCCGCCGCGCCAGACCGGGCCGACGGCGTGGATCACCCATCGCGCCGGCAGGTCGTGGCCGTCGCTGGCCACCGCGCTGCCGGTGGCGGTGCCATCGGGGTAGCGCTGGCGCAGCTCCGCCATCAGCCGCGGGCCGGCCGCCGCGTGGATGGCGCCGTCCACGCCGCCTCCGCCTCGCAGCGCCGTGTTGGCGGCGTTCCCGATGGCGTCCACCCGCTGGGTGGTGATGTCGCCGACGACGAGCTCCAGCCACCGGTCCCCGATCCGGCGGCGGACAGGCATCATCGGTTCACGCGAACGGCGCGCCACACGCTGCGCAGGCTGGCGCGCTGGCCGTAGAGCAGGACGCCGGCGGAGTAGATGCGCGCGGCAAGCCACAGGGCGCCGGCAAGGAAGACAGCCATCAGCGCGCCGGCCACGATCCACTCCCAGGCGGCCACGTTGCCGGCCAGCGAGTAGCGGGCGGTCAGCAGGTAGGGGCTGAAGAAGGGGACAAGCGAGAGCACCTTCACCCAGCCGACGTTGGGCGTGGCCATGGCCACGAAGGAGGCGAAGTAGCCGCCCATGCCGATGAAGAGCATCGGCATCGTCACCTGGTTGACGTCCTCCTGGCGGCTGGCCATGGAGCCGAAGCCGGCGTAGAGGACGCAGTACAGCAGGAAGCCGCTCACGAAGAAGACGCTGAAGGGGACCAGGACGCTGAAGTCGATGCCCTCGAGCTGGCTTGGGGCGTCCTGGCCGAAGATCCGCTCGGCCAGCACGCCCTGGGCCAGCAGCCCCACCAGGATGCCGGCCAGGATGACCACGTACTGGCTCAGCCCGGCGGCCCCCGCCCCGAGCACCTTGCCGGCCAGCAGCTGGCGGGGCGTAGCGGCGGTGATGAGCAGCTCCATCACCCGGCTGCTCTTCTCCTCAGCCACGCTGGTCGCCACCCAGGTGCCGTAGGTGATGATGGCCATGAAGGTGAGGATGACCAGGATGTAGGCGGCAAACCCGTTGCCGCTCGCGAACGGATCCTGGCTGGCGTCGGGGTTCACCGGATCGACCTCGAACGCGGTCGGCGCGAAGATCTCGCCCGCCTGCCCCGGGTCGACGCCCGCCCGCTCGAGCCGATCGGCGATGGCCAGCTGCGTCGCCGCGGTCCGTATCGCCAGCAGCCGCGGGTCGGTCGAGCCGGCATCGGTGTAGGCGTGGAAGGAGAGGTCGCCGTCCGTCGCGCGCACCGCGCTCAGCAGGCCGTCCAGATCGTCGTCTCGGACCATCTGGCGGCCGGCGGCCTCATCGTCGACCGGGATGACGCGCCACTGGTCGCCACCCGCGCCGGCGTTGGCGGCAAGCAGGCCCTGGAGCTGCGCGACGTCGACGGTGTCCGGCTCGGCGTACAGGCCCACGTCGGTGCGCGGATCGCCCTCGAAGAAGCGGACCAGGAGCGGCGCCAGCGCCAGGCCCAGCCCCACCAGGGCGAGGGCGACGGTCACGATCAGGAAGGTCCGGGTCTGGACGCGGGTGAGGTACTCGCGCCGCGCCACGTGCCAGGCGTTCGGGAACAGGCTTCTCATTTCGCCGCCTCCGCCAGGTGCCGCTCATCCTCGTCGGCGCGTCGCCCCACGTGCTCGATGAAGATCTCCTCCAGTGACGGCTCCCCGATCTCGAAGAGCGTGACCCGCTCGCCGCGATCCAGGGCGCTGGCCAGGATGCGCCCGGGATCGGTCCCGGATGGCACGCGCAGCTCGACGTAGTCCGCCCGGCGGGCGGTGATGCTGATGCCGTCCAGCCCGTCCAGCCAATCGACCCCCAGGCCGTCGCCGTCGGTCGCCAGCCGCACGACCTGGCGCCCCATCCCGCGCTTCACGTCGCGCAGCGCGCCGCTGACCACCACCCGCCCGCGGTCGATGATGGCGATCGCCTCGCACATCTCCTCGACCTGTTCCATCTGGTGCGTGCTGAAGATCAGCGTCTTCCCCCGGTCGCGCATCTGCAGGAACGCCTCCTTGAGCAGGCCCACGTTCACCGGGTCCAGGCCGCTGAACGGCTCGTCCATGATCAGGACGTCCGGGTCATGGAGGATGGCGGCGATGAACTGGATCTTCTGCTGATTCCCCTTCGACAGCTCCTCGACCTTCCGGTCGCGGTAGTCGGGGATGCGGAATCGCTCCAGCCATTCCTCCACCGTCCGGCTTGCATCGGCCTCTCGCACACCGTAGAGGGCGGCGAAGAAGCGCAGCACGTCGATCACCTTCATGCGCAGGTACAGGCCGCGCTCCTCCGGCAGGTAGCCCCACGTGTCGCGCGGCAGCTGGGTGTTGCCCTGGCCCTGCCAGGTCACGCTGCCGGTGTCCGGCCGCAGGATGTCCAGCACGATGCGCATGCTGGTGGTCTTCCCGGCGCCGTTCGCGCCCAGCAGGCCAAAGATGCGCCCGGGCTCCACCTCGAAGCTGACGTCGTCCAGGGCGACGACGGGTCCGAAGCGCTTGCTGATGCGGTCGACGACGAGGCTCATGGCAGCTCGGATGCCTCCCAGAGTGGTCCCGTACCGGTCGACGACCAGCCTAGCCGATCTGCTCGGCCGGGTTCAGCCATGGGCCGATGGCATGTGGCGTGCTCCCCCGGGCCTTTGCCAATTCCAAACGAGGGAGGCTCCACATGGTAGAGACCGTCTCCGACTGGGGCGACGCCGTCCTGGTCTCTGTCACCGAGGCCCTGCAGAACTTCATCGGCTTCCTGCCGGCACTCATTGGCGCGCTGCTGGTCCTCATCATCGGCTGGATCGTGGCCGGGCTGCTGGCTGGCCTGATCGAGAAGGTCTTGAAGACCATCGGCTTCGAGCGTGCGGCCGACTCGACCGGCATCGACGACTTCATTCGGCAGGCCGGATCGGACTGGTCGGCGAGCCGCATCGTGGCCGAGATCGTCAAGTGGTTCATCCGGTTGATCGCGATACAGGCCGCCGCATCGATCCTGGGCCTTGCGCAGATCAGCGAGATCATCAACGCCATCCTGCTCTGGCTGCCGAACCTGGTGGTGGCGATCGCGATCATCGTGGTCGGCGCCCTGATCGCCCGCTTCGTCGGTGGGCTGGTCCGCGGCGCGACGGGCGAGATGGGCTTCGCCAACCCCGACCTCATGGGCGCGATCGCGCGGTACGGGATCATCGTCTTCGCGGTGATCGCGGCCATCGACCAGCTGGGCATCGCCGAGACGGTGGTGAACACGATCTTCATCGCCACCGTGGCGGCCATTGCGGCCGCGTTCGCCCTGGCCTTCGGCTTGGGTGGCCGCGAGGTCGCAGGTCAAATCACGCAGGGGTGGTACGCCAGGGGGCAGCGGGCCAGCCAGCGCATGGCCGAGTACGCCCAGCGCAAGCAGGCGGAGACACCGAGCGGCGCCGCGCCGGCGCAGGCCACATCGGCCACGCGGCCCGCCTCGGCCACCACGCCGCCGGCGACGCCGGGCTCGACGACCGAGCCGGGACGTACCGAACCCTAGGCGATCAGGCTCCGGACAAAGGGCGGTGGACGTTCGGCTGCCGCCCTTTCCTCTGCTACACTTCGATTCCCGAACCGCCACGCACGCACCGCCGCGGCGGTTCGGCGTGTGTGCGCCATTTCGAAGGACACCCAGACACCCATGAAGATCGCTGTTCCACGCGAGACCGCGCCCGGCGAGACGCGCGTCGCGCTGACGCCCCAGGCCGCAGGCCAGCTCATCGGCGATGACGTGCAGGTCGTCGTCCAGGCCGGCGCCGGAGAGGGCTCGTTCATCTCCGATGAGCAGTTCACCGAGGCGGGAGCCACCGTCGTCCCCGATGCCGCGGCCCTGTACGGCCAGGCCGATGTCGTCCTGCGCGTCGGGCGGCCGACCGAGGAGGAGCTCGGCATGCTGAAGCCGGGCACGGTCCTGATCGGGACGCTCGGCACGCTGGCCAACCCAAAGTACGCGGAGGCGCTGGCCAGCGCCGGCGTAACGGCCATCAGCATGGACGCCATCCCGCGCATCACCCGCGCGCAGGCCATGGACACGCTCTCCAGCCAGGCCACGGTTGGCGGCTACAAGGCCGTGCTGATCGCGGCCGAGCGACTGCCGAAGTTCATGCCGCTGCTGACCACCGCGGCGGGCACGGTCCGCCCGGCGCGCGTCCTCGTGTTCGGCGCCGGCGTGGCGGGCCTCATGGCCATCGGCACCGCCAAGCGCCTCGGCGCTGTCGTGGAAGCCACCGATGTGCGGCCGGTCGTCAAGGAGCAGGTCCAGTCGCTGGGCGGCACCTTCCTGGAGGTCGAGATGACCGACGAGGAGAAGGCCCAGGCCGAGACCGCCGGCGGCTACGCCCGCGAGATGAGCGAGGACTACAAGCGACGCCAGGCGGAGCTGATCGCCAGCCGCGTTGGCGAGGCCGACGCCATCATCACCACCGCCCTGATTCCCGGACGCCCGGCACCGAAGCTGATCACCGAGGAGATGGTGAAGACCATGCGTTCGGGCAGCGTCATCATCGACATGGCCGCCGAGATGGGTGGCAATACCGAGCTTACGCAGCCTGGCAAGGAGATCGTCACCGACAACGGGGTGACGATCATCGGCTTCACCAACTTGCCGGCCACCATGCCGGCATCGGCAACCCAGATGTACGCCAAGAACATCCAGACCCTGGTCAAGCACCTCGTCAAGGACGGCAAGCTGGAGCTCGACTTCAACGACGAGATCACGGCCGGCGCCACCATCACTCACGGCGGCAAGGTCGTGCATGCGGCCACCGCCGAGGCGCTCGGCATCAAGGCCCCGGAGCCCCCCGCCGCCGAGCCAGCCGGCGATCCGACTGCCGAGGAGACCGGGACCGATGCTCCCGCCGAGGCGGGCAAGAAGGAAGACGCCTGATGGACCCGACCACCCTGGACCCATTCGCCCTGCTGGCCGCGCTCTTCATCCTGGTGCTGGCCGCCTTCGTGGGCTACGAAGTGGTCAGCAAGGTGCCCACCATGCTGCACACACCGCTGATGAGTGGCGCCAACGCCGTGCACGGGGTGATCGTGGTCGGCGCCATGCTGGTCGCCGCCACGGCCGAGGGGCCGCTGCGCATCGTGCTGGCGCTGGTCGGCGTCACGCTCGGGACGATCAACGTGGTCGGCGGCTTCGTGGTCACCGACCGCATGCTCGAGATGTTCCGGAAGCGGGCCCCGGGAGGGCGCGGCTAGATGGAGCTCAACGGCTGGGGGATCGCGACCTTCTTCGTCTGGCTGATCGGATCGGTCACCTTCATCTTCGCCCTGAAATTCCTGTCGTCGCCCTCCACGGCGCGCCGCGGCAACCTGATGGGTGCCGGCGGCATGGCGCTGGTGATCGGCTGGACCTTCTTCACCTACGACCTGGCCACGCCAGGTGCCGAGCCGGGGATGCTGGGCAACTGGTGGATCATCGTGGCCGGCGGCGCGGTCGGCTCCATCGCCGGCGTGCTCGGCGCGCGTCGCGTGCCGATGACCGCCATGCCGCAGATGGTCGCCATCTTCAACGGCGCAGGCGGCGGCGCGGCGGCGGTGGTGGCCGTGGCCGAGTTCCTGGAGTTCGCCGGCCACGGCGAAACGAGCCTGCTGCCGCTGCCGTTCGTGATCGCCACCCTGGCCGGCGCGATCATCGGCTCGGTGGCCCTCACCGGCTCGATCATCGCCTTCGGCAAGCTGCAGGGCGTCGTGACCGCGGCCCCCTACATGCTGCCCGGGCAGCGGATCATCACCGGCCTGCTGTTCGTGGCGATGCTCGGCCTGGCCGTGTACGTGGCCGCCTTCGACAACAACGTGACCCTCTTCCTCGTGTACGTCGGCCTGGCCCTCGTCACCGGCGTGGTCCTCGTGATGCCGATCGGCGGGGCGGACATGCCGGTCGTGGTGAGCCTGCTGAACAGCTACACCGGCATCGCGGTGGCGGCGTCCGGCTTCGTCCTCTCGAACTACGCCCTGCTGATCGCCGGAACGCTCGTCGGCGCGTCCGGCGCAATCCTGACCCAGCTCATGACCAGGGCCATGAACCGGTCGCTCTTCAACGTCCTGTTCGCCGGCTTCGGCACGGCCGGCGGCCCGGCCGGCACCGGCGCCGAGGGCGAGGAGCAGCTCCGCGAGATCAGCGCCGAGGACGCCGCGGTGCTGATGGCCTACGGCAAGCGCGTGATCATCGTGCCCGGCTACGGGATGGCGGTGGCACAGGCCCAGGGCCCGGTGCGCGAGCTGATGGACCTGCTGGTCGAGAAGGGCGTGGACGTGCAGTTCGCGATCCACCCGGTGGCGGGCCGCATGCCCGGGCACATGAACGTGCTGCTGGCCGAGGCCAACGTCCCGTACGACCGGCTCAAGGAGATGGACGAGATCAACGACGCGTTCGCCGACACGGACGTGGCGCTGGTCATCGGCGCGAACGACGTGGTGAACCCGCTGGCGCGCGAGGAGGGGACGCCGATCTCCGGCATGCCGATCCTGAACGTCGACCAGGCCCAGCACGTGATCGTGCTGAAGCGCGGTCGCGGCACCGGGTTCGCCGGCATCCCGAACCCGCTGTTCAGCAACGAGAAGACCTCGATGCTGTTCGGCGACGCCAAGCCATCGGTCGAGAATCTCGTGGCGGGCGTCAAGTCGGCCTGAGGGACGAGTCGGGGAGCGAGCCTATACTGGCCCCCGGAGTTCCGACCTCGACATCGGGAGGCCACGCCATGGCAAACGAACCCGGTTCGGTCCTGGAGGACCTCCGGTCCCGCCTGTCCGGCGACACCGTGAACGACATCAGCCGGCGGATTGGTGCCGATCCCGCCCAGACCAAGCAGGCGATCGACGCCGCGCTGCCGATGCTGCTGGCCGCGCTGGGCAAGGAGGCCGCGGATCCGGAGCGGAGGGAAGGTCTGCAGCAGGCGATCCAGGAGGATCACGACGGCTCGGTGATCGATAACCTGGGCGCCTACCTGTCCGGCCAGATGAGCGGACGGGCCACCAACGGCGAGGGGATCGTGAACCACGTCCTGGGCGACCGCCGGGAGCCGGCGGTCCAGGCCCTGTCGAGCAAGAGCGGCCTGGACCTGGGGAGCATCGCCTCGCTCCTTCCGCTGCTCGCCCCGATCGTGATGGGCATGCTCGGCAAGAAGGAGCGCACCGGCGGCCTCAGCCTGGACAGCATCACCGATGCGCTGGGGCGCGACACGCAGCGTGCCGCCAGCGAGCAGCCGGACCTGGGGGACCTGCTCGGCTCGGTGCTGGGCGGCGGCTCCGGGTCGGAGCAGGGCGGCGGCCTGGGAGACGTGCTGGGGTCCATCTTCGGCAAGCGCTGACCGGATGGACCGATGGGTGTGCCTGGACGTCGGCGAGACGCTGATCGACGAGACGCGTGTCTGGTCGGCCTGGGCCGATGAGCTGGGCATCACGCGTCTGACCTTCATGGCGGCGCTGGGCGCCGCCATCGCCCGTGGCGACGAATACCGCGGCGTCTTCGACGTCCTCGGCGTGGCGGATTGGCGTCAGCGCCGGCCCGCCGTCGAGAAGCGCTACGGCGGATTCCGCGACGAGGATCTCTACCCCGACGCGCGCCGAGCGCTCGCGCGGCTCGAGGAGCGCGGTTACCGAGTCTCGGTGGCCGCCAACCAGCCGGCGTCACGCGCCGCCGAGCTGCGCGCGCTTGGCATCGGCCCGGACGTGCTGGCCATGTCCGACGCCATCGGTGTCGCCAAGCCGGATCTTGCCTTCTTCGGCCGCGCGCTGGAGCTGATGGGCGACCCGGCGCCTGGTGACGTCGCGTACGTCGGCGATCGCATCGACAACGACGTCGCGCCGGCCGCGGCCGCGGGCATGCGTGCCGTCTGGCTGCGCCGCGGGCCGTGGGGCGCCATCCAGCGGCCGGACCCCACCGCGCCGCCGGCTCTCACGGTGAGCAGCCTGGACGAGCTGGTGGAGCGCATCGGGGAGGCCTGGCCGGCCTGAGGCAGTGGCTACTCCCGCCGGCGCAGGACCGCGTCGATCTCGCGGTCGCTGACCCCGTACCGGGCCAGCGTGTAGCGCACCAGCTCGTTGCCCAGCTGTCGCTCCGCGGTGATCACCCGCTCGACGCCGAGCCTTCGCAGCTCCGCCTCGTCCGCCGCGGAATGCGCCCTGGCCACGATCTGCAGACGCGTGTTGCGCTCGCGGGCGTAGACCACGCCCTGGCGGGTTGCCAGGGCATCGGGGATTGCCAGGACCAGGATGCTGGCGTCGGAAACGCCTGCCGCGTCGAGCACGGTCAGGTTGCCGATATCGCCGAAGATCAGCGGCGCGCCGCCGGCGATTGCGGCCTGCGCGCGACGGTAGTCGGCCTCGATCGCCACCCACGGGATGCCGCGTCCCTCAAGGACGCGTGCCACGGTACGTCCCACCACGCCGTACCCGGCGACGATCACGTGGCGGCGCAGCCCCTCCGCCGGGTTCGCATCCTCGCCGGCTGGCAGTGCCTGCGGGTAGCGGCGGTCGAGCCAGGCCCCGATTCGCGCGCCCGCGGACGCCACCGGGGTGGCCAGCAGGATGGAGATCACCACCGCGCCCATGGCCTGGCTGAACAGCTCACGGTCCAGGGCGCCGACCTGCAGGCCGACCGTGGCCAGAACGAAGCTGAACTCCCCGCCCTGAGCGATGAGGGTCCCGGTCCGCAACGCCACGCCGGGCCGGTGGCCTCCCAGGCGGACCAGGCCCGCGATCGGCAGCGCCTTGCCGGCCACGATCAGCACCAGGAGCACCAGCACGGCCGGCCAGCCGGCCGCGATGGCGGCCGGTGAAAGGAGCACCCCCACCGAGACGAAGAAGAGTGTGGCGAACAGCTCGCGGAGGGGTACCACCTCGCCCAGGACGCTGGCGGCCAGGTCTGACTCCGCCAGGGCCAGGCCGGCGACGAAGGCGCCCAGCGCCACCGAGACCCCCACGGCGTTGGCCAGCGCCGCCGTGCCGATGGCGACCACCGCGACCGCCACGATGAAGAGCTCGCGCGAGCCCAGGATCGCGACACGCGACAGAACCGCCGGCAGCACCCGCGATCCGACGACGAGCACCGCCACCACGAACGCCGCGGCCAGGGCCGTGGCGGCCACGGCATCCAGCAGCGGCTGGTCCGATTCCCCGGCCACGGCCGAGAGGACGACCACCAGCACCACGGTCACCAGGTCCTGCACGATCGACCAGGAGAGGGCCAGGCGACCGTGGGTCGTGTTCTCCAGCACTGCCTCGCCAGCCACCTTCACCAGCACCACGCTGGAGCAGATGCTGACCACCGCGCCCAGGAAGAGCGCCTCGATCAGCGCGCTGCCCAACAGCAGCGCGGCGCCGGTTCCGAGCGCCATCGTGACGGCCACCTGCACCGGCGCGCCGATGAGCACCAGCCGCCCGACCTCCAGCAGCTCGGCCAGCCGGAAGCGGATCCCGATGCTGAACATCAGTAGCGCGACCCCGATGTCCGCCAGGCCCTGGACCTCCTCCCGGTCGGCCACGTAACCCGGCGTAAAGGGGCCCACCAGCAGCCCGGCGGCGATGTAGCCGACCATCGGCGGCATCCGCAGCCGATGCGCCACCGCGCCCAGCACCAGGGCGGTGCCGAGCGCGGCGAGCAGGGTGATTGCCAGTCCGCCGGTCATCGGATCACGGTGGGGGCTCCATGAGGGCCGATGATAGCCGTGGGGTTTCAGCGTTCCGCAGAAGACGGCCCCGGTATCCTTCCGCCACCATGGAGCGAACTCCCGAAATAGTCACCCAGCGCACGCCGATCCGCGAAGTCGATCAGCTGCTACGGGACACCGAGCCGGTCATGGTGCGAGCGGAAGACAGCCTCCACCGTCTTGCCGAGCTGGCGGTGGAGCGTCCGAGTTGCCGGGTGCTGTCCGTGGTTGCGGACGATCGGCGGCTGATCGGCGTGATCCCGGTCCGAGGGCTCATCGACGACATCTTCCTCAAGATCGTGCCCGAGGAGTTCCTGGGTGAGATCACGGACCTTGAAGAGGCGCTGGAGTACGCGGGCCATGTCCGGGTACGGACCGCCGGCGAGATCATGGGCGAGCCGGTTTCGGTTGAGCTCACGGAGACGGTCCGCGACGCATTCCGCAGGATGCACGAGTACCGGCTGAACGGGCTGCCGGTGGTGGATGCCCAGGGACGGGTCACCAGCTATGTGGACCAGCTCGAGCTGCTGCTGGTCTGGCTCACCGCCACCGGTCGGGAGCCGCTGCTGCGGCCGGAGGACGCGGAGTGACCCTGACCGTCTGGCTGGGGCTGGCGGTCTTCGGTGTCACCTACGGCCTGATCGCCACTGAGCGGCTGCACAAGACCGTCGCCGCACTCGCCGGCGGCGTCGCCATGATCGTGCTCGGGGTCGTCACCCAGGATCGGGCCTTTGAGGAGATCGACTTCAACGTCATCTTCCTCCTGACGGGAATGATGATCCTGGCCGGGATCATCAGGAGAACCGGCATCTTCGGCTGGCTGGCGGTCCGGTCGGCCCGCTTCGCCGGTGGTGATCCCTACCGGATCCTGGTCGTAATGAGCGTCATCACCGCCGTCGCTTCGGCCTTCCTGGACAACGTCACCACGGTGGTACTGGTCGGGCCGATCACCCTCTTTCTGGCGGCGCGGATGGGCATGAACCCCACGCCCTTCATCATCGCCGAGGTGCTCGCAAGCAACATCGGCGGGGCGGCGACCCTGATCGGCGATCCGCCCAACATCCTGATCGGTTCGGCCGCCAATATCGACTTCACGAGCTTCGCGTTCAACATGGGCCCGCTGGCCGCGATCGTGCTGGTCGTGTTCCTCGTCTTCGCCCGGTGGCTCTTCCGTGACGAGCTCCACGTCGATCCGGCCATGCGCGCTTCTCTCTTATCCCTCGACGAGCGCGAGATGATCGTCGACCCTCGGCTGCTTCGGAAGTCCGTGGCGGTCCTGGGCCTGACGCTGGTTGGGTTTCTCCTCCACGGGGCATTCCACCTCGAGCCGGCGACGATAGCCCTCGCCGGGGCGGTGGTCCTGATGATCGTGGCCCGCGCCGATCCGCACGAGGTGCTTCGCGACGTGGAGTGGCCGACCCTTTTCTTCTTCATCGGCCTGTTCATGGTCATTGCGGGCGTCATCGAGATCGGAATGATCGAGGCCATCGCCACGGCATTGACGGATGTCACCGGCGGAACGCTGGCGGCTGGCTCATTCGTGATGCTGTGGCTCTCCGCGGTGCTGTCGGCCATCGTCGACAACATCCCGTACACCGCCACGATGATCCCCGTGGTCGAGCAGCTGTCCGAGTCGCACGGCGGCTCGCAGGCGCTGTGGTGGGCCCTGGCGGCCGGCGCGGACCTGGGCGGGAACGCCACCATCATCGGCGCATCCGCGAACGTCATCCTGGCCAGCATGGCCGAGCGCGAGGGCCATCCGATAAGCTTCGTCACCTTCTTCCGCTACGCCGCGCCGGTGACGATCGGAAGCATCCTGATCGCAATGGCGTACATCTGGCTCAGGTACCTTCTGTAGCCCATGGAGCACATCGCCGAGATCCTCGTCCAGCTCTTCGCCGTCCTCCTCGCGGCAAAGATCGGCGATGAGGTCTTCAAGCGGCTGGGCCAGCCGACTGTGATCGGCGAGATCCTGGGCGGCGTCGTGGTCGGGCCTGCCGTGCTCGGCGTCTACGAGGTCAATGCGGAGACCTCGCTCTTTGCCGAGATCGGCGTGGTGCTGCTCCTGTTCCAGGTCGGCGTCGAGACGCGCGTCGGGGATCTGCTGCGGGTCGGCGGCACGGCCGCATCGGTGGGGATCCTTGGCGTGGTGCTGCCACTGGCCGGCGGCATCGGGCTGGGGGCACTGCTTGGCTACCCGATCGAGGTGAGCGTGTTTCTGGCGGCGGCCCTGACGGCTACGAGCGTCGGGATCACCTCGCGCGCGCTCGGAGAGCTCGGCGCGTTGCGCACGCTGAGCGGCCGCGTGATCCTTGGCGCCGCGGTCATCGACGATGTGCTGGCAATGCTGATCTTGGCTTTCGCCGGCGGGCTGGCCGCCGGCTCGGTATCGGCCGGCCAGATAGCGACGCTGGTTGCCCTCGCGCTGGCGTTCATCGGCATCGTCCTGCTGGTCGGCACGCGCGTCCTCCGACGACGGCCGTCGCTCCTGACCGATCCACAGTTCGCGGAGACACCGTTCCTCCCGGGCATGATCCTGATGCTCGGCCTCGCTGCGCTCGCGGCCTTCATCGGACTCGCAGCCATCATCGGCGCGTTCCTGGCCGGAATGGTCGTGGGCGAATCGAGCGAGAGGCACGCCCTGGAGGAGGAGGTGGCGCCGGTGGCGGCCTTCTTCACGCCGTTCTTCTTCGGTTTTATCGGCGCGCAGGTGGACCTGGCTGTCTTCACCTCCATCGACAGCCTGGCACTGCTGCTCGGCATCACGGCGATCGCGGTCGCCACCAAGTTCGTGGGCGCCTTCTTCGGTGCCATTCGCTCGGGGCTCGCGCGGGCGGCGCTGATCGGCTGGGGCATGGTGCCCCGTGGCGAGGTGGGCGTCGTGGTGGCCGGCCTCGGGCTGTCGGCCGGGGCGATCACCGGCCAGCTCTACAGCGTGGTCGTCGGCATGGCGATCCTCACCACCCTGCTCGTCCCGCCCCTGCTCCCCTGGCTGGTCAAGCGTGCCGAGCAGAAGGCACGACCGCGCCCGGAGGGTGGAGGCCCGCCGCCAGGCACGGAGGACGACGACGGGATCGCGCAGGCCGCTCAGGCCAATGGCTAGCCGCTCCCGGCCCAGCTGAAGAAGAGCAGCGCGGCGTAGGCGAGGAGGAGGAGCACCGGATCGGGCTCGCCGCGACGCAGGCGGGCCCGATGGTTGGCCAGACCCGACGACGGTAGAGCAGGTCGGTGAACGCCAGGATCGCCATGTTGGCCATGGAGCTGCCCAGCAGATCGCCTATGGCGAGGTCGGGGGACCCAACCGCGGCGGCGGAGGCCGCCGTGACGATTTCGGGCAGGGACGTCGCGGTCGCCAGCAGGAGCATCCCGATGAAAAGCCCGCCCAGGCCGCTGCCGGTGGCGATCGCGTCGCCGTACCGGGCAAGCACGACGCCAGCGCCGACGACCGCGGCGGCCGACACGGCGAAGATCAGGGACGATTGCCAGAGCAGGAGGTCGAGGATCATCTTGGGCGTCGCCCAGGCGACTCCAGCAGCCTAGCACCGCCTGCAGGTCAGTCGGGGTTCCGCCGCGCGGACACGTCGAGGCCCCTCCGCGGGGGAGGGGCCTCGAGCGGCGAGTTGGATGCGGCTCTCTCAGGCGGTGATCTCCGCTGCCGGCTCAGCGGCGACCCGCTCCTCGGGGAAGACCGCGGCCAGCGCCCAGTAGACCAGGAACGCGGCCAGGAGGCCAACGATCCAGCTGTAGTCGTAGAGGAAGCCGCCCCACGGCAGCTCAATGTGCAGGAACCCGATCAGGCCGCCCTCTGGGAAGGGCCCCTCGGTGCCCGGGGCGGTGTAGGCGCCGCCGACGGCCAGGATGGCGCCGATGGCCAGGGCCACGATCGCCCGCCAGTTGAAGCCACCGGCATAGCGGTAGGCGCCGGCCCCTCGGTACAGGTCGCCCAGCTTCACCGCAGTGCGGCGCATCACCCAGTAATCGGCGATGAGGACGCCGGCAATGGCCCCGGTGGCTCCGCCGTAGAAGCCGAGCCAGGTGAAGATGTAGATCTCCGTGTTGCTGAACAGGTACCAGGGCTGGATCAGGACGCCCACGATCGCGGTGATGATGCCACCGGTCCGGAAGCTGATCATCCGCGGCCACGCGTTGCTGAAGTCATACGACGGGCTCACCAGGTTGGCGGCCACGTTCGTGGTCAGCGTTGCGAGGGCAACCGCGAAGAGCGCCAGGATGGTCACGATCGGGTTGCCCAGCTGGGCAACAAGCGAGACCGGATTCCAGACGTCCACGTCCGTGCCGGCGTAGACGACCGTCGCGGCCGACGCGGTGAAGACCGCCAGGACAGCGAACAGGGTCATGGTCGTCGGCAGTCCCAGGGTCTGGCCGACCAGCTGGTCACGCTGCGATCGGCCGAACCGGGTGAAGTCCGGCATGTTGAGGCTGAGCGTGGACCAGAA
>DASUSP010000260.1:0-12362 GCA_036375035.1 Candidatus Limnocylindria bacterium | reverse complement strand
CGGGGAGAATCGGTCCTTGACCAGGGCCATGTCGCCGAACAGGTCGGTGTCGCCGGAGTGGTAGACGCGGGTGCCGTCCTCGAACTCGATGATCCAGCCCCAGCAGCCCAGGTCGCGGGTGACGGCGGGCTCCGCGTCGGTCACGGTGACGCCACCGGAGTGCTCGGCGTGGACCATGCTGAAGCGGATCCCGGCGGCCTCGAAGGTGCCTCCCTTGTTCATGCCCACCGCGCCGTCGATGCCCTTCCCGATGAAGTAGATGCTCATCTCGTGGCTGCCGACCAGCTGCCCGCCCACGGCAGCCAGCTCCATGACGTCGGACCCGTCGTCGCCGATGTGGTCGAAGTGCCCATGGGTCGGCGCGATGACGTCGACCTGCTCAGGCGTGCGGTATTCCTCCGCGAAGTTTGGGGCGTTGCCCCAGCGGTCGACCCAGACCCATTTGTCCTGCGGCGATCGGTACAGGACGCCGCCGTGCCCCAGCCGGGTGATGCGCAGCCTGGACATGCTCTCGAGCCCTCCTGATGGTGGCTCAATGCTAGTCGCCGGACGCGTGCAACGGGAGGAGGGCCACGGCCCTGCGCCGCGACCCTCTCGCCGTTGAGGGGAAGTCGGGTATGCCTAGGCAGGCACTGGGGCCTTGACCTCGGCGAGCGCCTTGAAGTCCTGGAGCATGTGGCGCGTCTGTCGCTCGAAGAAGCTCTTGGTAAATACGCTCTGGAGGAACCCCGGGATGATCCCCGGCATCTCGTACTCGGTCTCGACGATCACGCGGGTCGCGTCGCCCTCGGGCTCGAGACGGAAGTAGGTGTCCTGGTGGGCCTCGTCGGTGTGATCGTGGATGAGCTTCAGTGGCTGCACCTCGAGGACCGTGGTCGTCCCCTTCATCTCGAAGCCCATCATCTTCATCTTCCAGGCGTACGTCGTCCCGACCTGGTCGTACGGCCCGCTGAAGTCCGAGAACTCGCCGCGCGGCATCCAGTCGTGCCAGCGCGACGTGTCACACAGGAACGTCCAAACCTGGTCGACGGGCGCCTCGATGCGGATCTCTTCGCGGATGCGTTCCATCACGCCTCTCCTGTTGCATGCGGGTCGGTCTCGCCAGTGGCTCGGCGCGGCCCCGGCGGCCGGAGTTCGAGCCGCGCGTCACGGCCTCCCGTGGAGCTCCAGCATCTTGTCCCCCGCCACCGGGGGACAAGTGCCGTTCGCCCCGCGAGGGCGGGGAGGCAACCGGTACTTGTGTGCCTTATCCCGGGATCAGCAGGCGGCCCGCCGTGGCGATGCGCTCCATCCAGGGCCGCTCGCGCCCCACGGTGGTCTCCGGCCCGTGGCCGGGCAGCACCCGCACCTGGTCGGGCAGGTCGCGGGCCAGGCGCGCCAGGCTGGCGACCATCGCCTCGTCGGAGCCGCCGGGAAGGTCGGTCCGTCCGTAGGAGCCGGCGAACAGCACGTCGCCGGACAGCAGCAGGGCATGGCGCTCCTCGTAGAGGCAGACCGAGCCCTCGGTGTGGCCGGGGGTGTGCAGGACGTCGAAGACGAGGTCGCCGATGCGCACCTGCTCGCCCTCCCGAAGCTCCCGCTCTGCGGTTGCCGGCTCCACGTTGAAGCCGTACGCGTTGCGGCCGTCCAGGCGGTAGACGTCCTCGGGGTGGATGGCGAGCGGCGCGCCGCTGGCGCGCTTCAGCGGGGCGTTATCGAAGATGTGGTCGACGTGCCCGTGCGAGTTCCCGATGAGATGCAGCTGCAGGCTGTTGGCCGCGACCCGCTCCATCAGCGGTTCGGCGGCGCCCATGCCCGGATCCAACACCAGGGCGTCGGGCGAGCGGCCGTCCCAGACGAGGTAGGCGTTCGTCTGCCAAGGCCCGAAGACGCCGAGCTCGAGCCGCGGGGCGTGGGTCGGCCGGCCTGCCTGGCGCTCGACCACCGGCTCGCGCGGGTCGCCCGGGTCGCCCGGGTGGCTCACTGCTCGCTGGCGCCCGCCGGACCGATGATCCCCGCCGCACCGGCACCCACGCGCAGGCCGAAATGGCCGGCCAGCTCTGCGGCCAAGGCGTCCTCGACTGCCACCATGTCCACCGCGTGGCCCAGCTCACGGGCCAGCGAGGTGACCTCCTTGTCCCGGATGCCGCAGGGAATCATCTCGTCGAACCAGCGCAGCTCGGTGTTCACGTTCAGGGCCAGGCCGTGGGTCGTCACGCCCCGGCGTACCCGCACCCCGATGGCCGCCAGCTTGCGCCGGCCCTCGACCCACACGCCGGTGAGCCCCTCGAGCCGGTGCGCCTCCACGCCGAAGCGCGCCGCGGTGGCGACGATGGCCGACTCCAGGGAGCGGACGTAGCGGCGCAGGTCGAGCGGGTCGCGCAGCTCGACGATCGGGTAGGCGACCAGCTGTCCTGGGCCGTGGAAGGTGATGTCCCCGCCGCGGTCGATGCGCACGAACTCCGCCCCCAGCTGGCGCAGCCGCTCCCGCGTGGCCAGCAGGTTCGACTCGTCGCCGCCGCGACCGATGGTGTAGACCGGGAAGTGCTCCAACAGCAGCAGCCGGTCGCCGATGCGCCGCTCCCGCCGTTGCTGCGCCAGCTCGTCCTGCAGCTCCCAGGTCGGCTGGTAGGGGACCGTCCCCAGCCGCTCCACGGCGAGCAGGCCGCCGTGCGCGGCAAGCAGCGGATGCTCGTCGCTCGCCGGTCGGTAGGGGAGCTCGCGGCGGGGCCGGCGCAGGCGTGGGCGCTCGGGCGCGGTCGTCGGGGGCGCGCTGATGTCGCGCATCGGCTGTGTGGCGGTCACGACGCTGCGGCGGGCGCGGGCACCTGCTCGGCGGCGTGGTAGCTGGAGCGCACCAGCGGGCCGGACTGCACGTGGCGGAAGCCCATCTCCAGCCCGATGCGGCGCAGGCTCATGAACTCGGCCGGCGTGTAGTACTTCATCAGCGGCAGGTGCTGGCGGCTGGGTCGCAGGTACTGCCCGATGGTCAGCACCTCGATCTCGGCCTCGCGCAGCAGCCGCATGGCCTCGACCAGCTCCTCCCAGGTCTCGCCCAGCCCGACCATCAGCCCGGTCTTGGTCACCATCTCCTGAAAACCGATCTCCCGCGCGACGGCGCGGCCCTGGGTCAGGACCGACACGCTGCGGTCCCACCGGGCGCGGCGCCGAACGGGACGCTGCAGCCGCGGCACCGTCTCGACGTTGTGATTCAGGATGTCGGGCCGCGCCTCGACCACGGTGCGGATGTCCGCCTCGCGGCCGTTCAGGTCGCTGATGAGCACCTCCACGCTGGTGCCGGGGGAGGCGAGCCGGATCTGGCGGATCGTCTCGGCAACGATGCCGGCCCCGCCATCGGGCAGGTCGTCGCGGGCGACCATGGTCACCACCACGTGCTTGAGGTTCATCAGCCCCGCCGCCTCGCCCACGCGCCGCGGCTCGTCGGTGTCGGTGACCGGCGGGCGTCCGGTGTCGATGGCGCAGAAGCCGCAGTTCCGGGTGCAGACGCTGCCGAGCACCATGAAGGTGGCCGTGCCCAGCGCCCAGCACTCGCCCTGGTTCGGGCAGCGCGCCTCCTCGCAGACCGTGTTCAGCCCCTCCGCGCGCATGAGCCGATGGACCGATGCGTATGTCTCGCCGGCGCCCACCCGCACTTTCAGCCACTCGGGGCGCCGACCGCCCGGGCCGGCGTTCACCGGGATCGGGTCGCCGGGCGCCAGCAGGCCGCCGTCCACGGTCGGGCCGCCCGGATACATCACGTCGGAGGGGGAGGCGTGGCCAGCGGCTGGCTCGCTCATCACGGAGAGCTCGCCGAGGGTGGAGAAGTCGCGCCGATCGGTGAGGGACATTGTCACCAGAGTCTAGCCAAGGATCCCTGCGGCCGCCCCCGGGCCGCATCTAGACTGCGCGCCGTGGACGCCATCGCAGCCGCGGACGCCCTTGAGGCGGAGCTCCGCGCCCAGGGCGATCCGGCGCGCGCAGCCGGTGAGAAGCGCTACCTCAAGAGCCGGCTGACGTTCCACGGCGTGACGCTGCCGCAGCTGGAGCGGACCGTGCGCGCATTCACCGTGGCGCAGCCGATCGCGGACCGGGAGGCCCTGACCGCGCTGGCGGCGGCGCTGTGGGAGGGGCCGGTCCACGAGCGGCGCATGGCCGCGGTGGTGCTGCTGGAGCGGCACCGCCAGCTGCTCACGCCCGACGACCTTCCCTTGCTGGAGCGACTCATCCGGGAGTCACGGACCTGGGCCTATGTCGACGCGCTGGCGGCCAACGTGGTGGGGCCGCTCTGCGCCGGTGCGGCGGGCACCGGGCAGGTCCTCGACCGATGGGCGGGCGACCCGGACTTCTGGGTGCGACGCTCGGCGCTCCTCTCCCAGCTGCGGCCGGTCCGGGACGGGGCCCCGCTCGATCGGTTCCTGCGCTACGCGGACGCCATGCTCGACGAGCGCGAGTTCTTTATTCGCAAGGCGATCGGATGGGTGCTGCGCGAGGCCGGCAAGACGCGTCCCGGGGAGGTGGCGGCCTGGCTCGCAGAGCGGATCGACCGGGTGTCCGGCGTCACGCTGCGCGAGGCGGTCAAGTACCTGCCGGAAGAGGATGCGCGGCGCCTGCGAGGCGCGTACCGCGGCCGCTCGAGACGTCAGCCGGCCTGAGACCCTCAGCCGATGGGGGTCTCGGGATCCCAGCTCTCCAGGCGCTTGCGCACGTCGGCCAGGAATTCGCCGACCTGCGCGCCGTCCAGGACGCGGTGGTCGAAGCTGCAGGTCATGTTCATCATCGGTCGGATGGCGATGACGTCCACGCCGTCGACCTCGATCACCACCGGCCGCTTCACGATGGCCTCCATCGACAGGATGGCGACCTCCGGCGCGTTGACGATCGGCATCGACGAGACCGATCCGAACCAGCCGGTGTTGTTGACCGTGAACGTGCCGCCCTGGATCTCGTCGAGCTTGAGCTTGTTGCTGCGCGCGCGCGCCGCCAGGTCCTGGATGCGCATGTTCACGCCGCTGATCGAGAGCTGGTCCGCGTCGCGGATGACCGGCACCAGCAGCCCGTTGTCGACCGCCACCGCGATGCCGATGTTCATGGCCTGCTTGAGGATGATCTTGTCCTCGGCGAACTGGCTGTTCATCGTCGGGTGCTGGCGCAGGGTCTCGGTCACGGCCTTGACCACAGCCGACACGTAGCTGAGGCCGATGCCCTCGCGGGCCTTGTAGGCCTCCTGGTTCGCCTCGCGCCAGCGCACGACGTTGTGCATGTCCACCTCGACCACGGTGTAGGCGTGCGGGACGGTCTGCTTGACGCGGGTCATCTTGGTGGCGATGCCCCTGCGCATCTGGCTGAGCGGCACCTCGGTGTCGCCGCCCGACGGGGCCGGGACCGGGCTGGGCGCCTGGAACGACGGCGCCGGCGCGGCGGCCGGGACCGCCTGCGGCGAGGGAGCGGCCTGCGGCTCGGGGGCAGGCACCGTCGCCGCGGCCGGCTGAGCGGGCTCGGGCTGGGGAGCCGGGGCTGCGGCCGGGGCCGGTGCGGCCTCCTGGGCGCCGCCGCGCTCGATGAAGGCCAGCACGTCGTCGCGGGTGACCCGTCCTCCGGCGCCGCTGCCGGTGAGCTGGCTGATGTCGATGTTGTGCTCGCGGACAAGGCGGCGAACCGCCGGCGTCATCCGCACCGAGCCGTCGGTCGGCGGCGCGGCCGTGGCCGCCGCGGCCGGAGCCTGCTGCTCCGCGGCCTCCTGAGCCTGGGGCGCCTCCTCGGCTTTGGCCGGCTCGGCGGCAGCGGCAGGCTGCGCCGGCATCTCCGGCTCCGCGGGCTGTGCTTCGATCTGCTCCGGCGCCGGCTCGGCGGTCGCGGTCTCCGGTTCGGCCTCGGCGGGCTGTTCGGCCTCGGTCGTCTGGGGCTGTGCCGCGCCGCCCTCGGCGTCGATCTCGGCCAGCGGCGTCCCGACCGCCACCGTCTCGCCGTCGGGCACCATAATCTTGGTGATCGTCCCGGCCACCTCGGCGGGAACCTCGGCGTTGACCTTGTCGGTCACCACCTCGAACAGCGGATCGTACTGCTCGACCGTGTCGCCCTCCTTGACCAGCCAGCGCTCGATCGTCCCCTCGGTGACCGACTCGCCGAGCTGCGGCATCTTGATCGTGGTTGGCATCGCTTCTTCAGGCTCCCTGGTGTAGTGCCGGTTCGCGGCCGGCTGTGACTCGCCAAATCTCAGTGTGGTTGACCTTAGCCGCAATCGCGCCGGTGCGCGAACGCCATGGTGGCTCGGGGCACGCGTGTGCGGGTGCTGCGACAGGCCGGGCCGCCGCCTGAATCGCGCCTAAACCAAACCAGTTTTCGATATGGCGCATCGGGTGGAGCTCGGGGGGTGCGAGGGCGACCACGGTCGGCATCGGTCAGTAGGCCGCCAGCGCCCGGGCCGCGTCCACGATCTTCGCCGGGCTCAGCATGTACCACTCCTCCAGGTCGTGGTGGTAGGGGACGCCGGGGACCTCCGGCCCGGCCAGCCTGGTGACCGGCCCGTCCAGGTCCTCGAACGCCTCCTCGGCGATGGTCGCCGCAACTTCGGCGCCGAACCCGCCAAAGCGGTTCGCCTCGTGGACGACCAGCGCCTTGCCCGTCTTTCGGACCGATGCCAGGACCGTGTCCCGATCCAGCGGCCGCAGCGTGCGCAGGTCGACCACCTCCGCCTCCACGCCGTCCTCCCTGGCCAGCGTCTCGGCCGCCTCCAGGGCGCAGACCCGCATGTAGCCGTAGCAGAAGATCGACAGGTGCTGGCCCTGGCGCGCCACGTCGGCGGAGCCGATGGGAACCACGTGGTCGCCATCGGGCACATCGGCCTTGAACAGGCGGTACGTCTTCTTGTGCTCGAAGAACATGACCGGGTCAGGGTCGCGGACCGATGCCTTGAGCAGCCCCTTGGCGTCGGCCGGGGTGCCGGGCGCGACCACCTTGAGCCCCACCGTGGACGTGAAGTAGGCCTCGTTCGACTGCGAGTGGTACAGCGCGCCGTGGACGCCGCCGCCGTACGGCATGCGGATCACCATCGGCAACCCGAAGGTGCCGTTGGAGCGGTAGCGCATGCGGCTGATCTCGGACACGATCTGGTTGAAGGCGGGGTACACGAAGTCGGCGAACTGCATCTCGGCGATGGGGCGCAGGCCGTAGATCGCGGCGCCCGCCGCCGCGCCGGCGATCATGCCCTCGGTCAGCGGCGTGTCCAGGACGCGCTTCTCGCCGTACTTGGCGAACAGGCCGTCGGTGGCGCCGAAGACACCGCCCTTCTTGCCGACGTCCTCGCCCAGGATCATGACCCGCTCGTCGCGCTCCATCTCCTCGTCCATGCCGGAGCGGATCGCCTCGAGGATGTTCATCTCGGCCATCAGCCGGCCACCTCCGCATCCGCGTAGACGTGGCGCTCGGCGGTGGCCACGTCCGGCTCCGGACGCGCCTCGGCGCGGCGGCCGGCCTCGTTGACCTCGGCCTTGGCCGCGGCCCGCAGGCGGTCGTCCTGCTCGTCGGAGAGCAGGCCCAGCTCGCGAAGCTGTCCGGCGAACGCCACCAGCGGGTCCTGCTGCTTGAGCGCCTCCACCTCGGCCGGGTCGCGGTAGCGGCGCTGGTCGTCGTCCGACGAGTGGCTGGTCAGCCGCACCACTCGCGCCTCGATCAGGGTCGGGCCCTCGCCGCGCCGCGCCCGCTCGTGAGCCTCCTTGGCCGCGGCGTAGCAGGCCAGCGGGTCGGACCCGTCGACGGTCACGCCGGGGAAGCCGTAGCCCTGCGCCCGGGCCGCCACGCTCAGGCCGCCGACCTGCTTGGCCAGCGGCACGCTGATGGCGTAGCCGTTGTTCTCGCACACGAAGATGACCGGAAGCTTGTGGACGCCGGCGAAGTTCATCGCCTCGTGGACCTCGCCCTGGTTGCTGGTCCCCTCGCCGTACGAGGTCATCGCCACCACGTCGTCGCCGCGGACCCAGGCCCCCATGGCGATCCCGACCGCGTGCAGCACCTGCGTCCCGACCGGCGACGAGAGGCTGACGATGTTGTACGGCGCGCCGCCGTAGTGGCCCGGCATCTGGCGCCCGCCCGACGAGACGTCATCGCCCTTCGCAAGGTGGGCGGTGATGATGTCCTCCGCGCTCATCCCGAACGCGATGGTGGACGCGATGGAGCGGTAGTAGGGCGCCAGCCAGTCGTGGGTGCGGCGCATCGGCCAGGTGGTGGCCACCTGCGCGCCCTCGTGACCCTGGCCCGAGATGATGAAGGCGATCTTCCCCGCTCGCTGCATCAGCCACATGCGCTCGTCCACGGCCCGCGCCAGCAGCATGGCGCGATACATGTCGAGCACGTCGTCGTCGGTGAGGCCCAGCTCGGTGTGGCGTGGCCTGGCCTGCGTCTTTGCCACCTGTTCCATCCCTCCTAGACGTGGACCGCCGCGCCGTCGACCGCCAGGGCGGCCTCGACGAGGACTTCGGGCAGCGTCGGGTGCGCGTGCACCGACATCGCGATCTCCTCGGCCGTTCCCTCCGCCAGCATGGCGAAGACCGGCTCCGGCAGCAGGTCCCCGGCGTGCGGGCCGATGACGTGGGCGCCCAGGATGCGGCCGGTGGCCGCGTCGGCCACGAGCTTGGCGAAGCCGTCGATCTCACCGACGATGGTCGCCTTTCCCAGGGCGCGGAACGGGAAGGAGCCGGTCTTCACCTCGTGACCCGCCTCCTTCGCCTCGGCCTCGGTCATGCCCACGCTGCCGATCTGCGGCCGGCAGAAGGTGACGCGCGGCATCAGCTGCGAATCCACCGGCTCAGGGTTCTTGCCGGCGATGGTCTCCACCGCCACCACGCTCTCGTGGGCGGCCACGTGGGCCAGGGCGAAGCCCGGCACGATGTCGCCGATGGCGTACAGGTGCTCGACGCCGGTGCGCATGTGCCCGTCGACCTTGACGTAGCCTCGATCGAGCTCCAGGCCTCCGATCTCCTCCAGGCCGATGCCCTCGGTCAGTGGCTTGCGCCCGACCGCCACCAGGATCACGTCCGCCTCCACACCGGTCCGCTTGTCGCCCTCGTTGGCGGCCACGGCGAACTTGAGGCCGGCATCGGTACGCTCGATGGAGTCGGTGTCGATGGTCGAGGCGGTGTGGATGGCGATGCCGCGCTTGCGGAAGACGCGGTTCAGCTCCTTGGAGACGTCGGCGTCCTCGAGCGGCACCACCCGGTCCAGGAACTCCACCAGCGTGACCTCCGCGCCGAAGTCGCGGTACATGCTGGCCCACTCCACGCCGATGGCGCCGGCGCCCACGATCGTGATCCGCTGCGGCACGTCGTTGCGCTGGAGGGCCTCGTCGGAGGTGATGATCCGTTCGCCGTCCGGCTCCAGGCCCGGCAGGGAACGCGGCGCCGAGCCGGTGGCCAGGATCAGGTCGGTGCCGCTGACCTCGTCCTCGCCGGCCTCGCCGCCGGAGACCTTGACGCTGGTCGGGCTGGTGAGCACACCGTGGCCGCGGATCACGTCGATGCCGTTCTTCTTCATCAGGAACTCGACGCCCTTGACGTGCTTGTCGACGACGGCGTCGCGGCGCTTGCCGAGCGGGCCGTAGTCGAGCGAGACGCCCTCGCTCCCCGCCAGGCCGAACTCGGCGCCCTGCTCTGTCACGCGGTGCAGGAGGTCGGCGGTCTCCAGCAGGGCCTTGGACGGGATGCAGCCCCGGTTGAGGCAGGTCCCGCCCAGCGCGTCGCGCTCGATCAGCCCCACCTTCATGCCCAGCTGCGCGGCGCGGATGGCGCCCACGTAGCTCATGCCGCCTCCCAGGATCAGGAGGTCGTAGCGTCGCTCGTCGTTCATTGCACTCCCTGCTGCGGGCGCTCCAGCGAGCGACCCTCGTGGGCCGTCAGCACTGCGCGCCATTCATCCGGCACAGGCATCGGCCGTGCCCGCTCGTAGTCGTAGGTCACCAGGACCGATTCGGTCCGGGCCAGCTCCCGCCCGTCCTGCTGCTGCAGGTGGTGCGACATGTGGAAGCTGGTGCGCCCAACCCAGTCCACCCGCGACCCGACCTCGATGCGATCCTCCAGGAAGATGGGGGAGCGGTAGTCGATCCGGATCATGGCCAGGATCAGCGGCATGCGGTCTTCGGGACCGACCGGGTTCAGCTTCAGCACGTCGCGCAGGTACGTGACGCGGGCCAGCTCCACGTAGCTGGAGACCACGGCGTTGTTGACGTGGCCGAAGGCATCGATGTCCCGGAACCGGACCTGGACGGACGTGCGGTGGCGGTAGTCATCGCTCACGGAGGCACGATTCTACATGGCCGCAGGTGCCGGGCCAGGGCCGCGGCCCGGCGAGCTGCCCTCGACCGCCATACTGGACCGATGCCGCAGCAGCCCGCCCGGCTGGCCATCGTCATGGTCGCCGGCGCCATCGTCCTCTTCGTGGTCCTGTACCTGGTCGGCTGGCCGCCCCGCTGACGCGGCCGCCGTCCCCGGCGCGCGACCCTACTCCAGCGCATCTCCGGCGCGGGCGATCAGGCCGGCCAGCATCACGGTGCGCGGAACCACGCTGGACAGGTCGAGCCATTCGTCGGCGGAGTGGTCGTCGCCGCCGATCGGCCCCAGTCCGTCGAGCGAGGGCAGCCCCGCGGCCGAGGTGGTGTTGGCGTCGCTGGCGCCACCGGTGGCCGTGTCGCGCACCTCGAATCCGGCCTCGGCGGCGACCGCCGCGGCCAGCTTGGCCAGTCGCGCGCTGCCGGGCGTCTTCTCCATCGGCGGGTGGCCGGCTAGCCGGTGAACGCCCGTCGTCACGTCCTGAACCTGGCGCGCCGCCAGCAGGCGCTCGACCTCGGCATTGGCCGCCTCGAACTCGTCGACCGTTGCGGCGCGCACGTCCAGCTTGAGCGAGCATTCGGCGGCGACCACGTTCGGGCGCGTGCCGCCCCGGATCACCCCCGCGTTCAGGGTGACGGTCGGCCAGCGACCGTTGAGGCCGTGGAGCGCCACGACCGCGTGCGAGGCGGCCAGGATCGCGGAGCGCCCCTTCTCCGGCTCCACGCCCGCGTGCGCGGCTCGGCCGGTGAAGGTCACCTCCAGGTCGGCGATCCCCTTGCGGGCGCTGACGATGTCCCCGTTGGCGCGGGCGCACTCCAGCACCAGCGCCGCGTGGTGCTCCGCCGCCAGGCCGCGGATGTGGGGCGTGCTGAACGGCGAGCCGATCTCCTCGTCAGGGTTGGCCACGAAGGTGACGGCGGGCCGGACGCCGACGCCGGCCAGCGCGGCCAGGGCCTGCAGCCCGGCCAGCAGGCCGCCCTTCATGTCGCTCGTGCCGGGACCCAGCGCCCGGTCGCCGTCAACGCGAAACGGACGGTCGGCGGCGGTCCCGTCGTCGAAGACGGTGTCCATGTGGCCGATGAGCAGCAGCCGCGGGCCATCACCGGCAAGCCGGCCGACGACGAGGTCGCCAAGGCCGCCCTCTGGGTGCGGGACCCGCTCGATGGTCGCTCCCAGCTCGCCGAGGGAGGCCGCCACGGCATCGGCGATGCGGTTGACGCCCCCCGGCGAGTACGACCCGGAGTCGATGTTCACCAGGCGCTCGAGCTCGGCGAGGTAGCGCGGGTATCGGTCCTGGACGGCCTGGAGCAGGCCCGGCGGGAGGGGCATGGGCGCGTGAGTATACTTGCCGGCCATGCCGCCGGAGACGCCTCCACGCGAGGGTGTTGAGCTCCTGGAGCTGCGCGTCCTGGACGGGGCGAACCGCTTCTTCACGCGGCCGGCCGTCAAGCTCGAGTTCGGGGCCGATGAGCCGGGCGTCGCCGCCGACGCGGCGAAGGCCGCCGGCGAGGCGGTGCGCCGTCTGCATACCGGCCTGGACCTGGCGCCGCCGCGGCTGAGGATGCGCCACTCGGCCGACGCGCGGCGCGCGATCGTGGCGTACCCGTGGCGCCGCCGGACCATCGCCCAGGCAATCGGGGCGGCGGCGGCCCGGCTTGCGCTGGGGATGGGGCGCGAGTCGCGAGAGCTGCGTGGCCTGCGGGCCATGGCGCTCGGCCCCCTTCCGTCCCTGCCGAAGCCGCGCATCCCGATCGCCGCCATCACCGGTACCAACGGCAAGAGCACCACCACGCGGCTGCTGGCGCACATCGCCACCACCGCCGGCATGCGGGTGGGGATGACCAACTCGGACGGCATCTACGTCCGCGGCGAGCTGGTGGAGGCGGGGGACTGGACCGGCTTCGCCGGCGCCGGCCGCGTGCTGGCCGAGGAGGGGCTGGACCTGGCCGTGCTGGAGACGGCTCGTGGCGGGATCCTGCTGCGGGGCATCGGCTACGCGGAGAACGACGTGTCGGTGGTCACCAACGTCAGCGCCGACCACCTGGGGCTGCAGGGCATCGACACGCT